>CAYVSU010000005.1:0-41398 GCA_964454215.1 uncultured Oscillospiraceae bacterium
ATCCGCGCACCTACCACCGCAACCACTTCAACTGCGGTAGCTACACAAAGTTCCAGGGGCGTTCCTGTTGCAGTCATTATATCAAGATGGCAACGCTGGAACAGATCGTCTTGGAGGACATTCGCTCCAAGATGCAGCTTGTGGAAACCGACGAAGCGGAAGCGAGGACGGCATTTCTGAAACGGTGCGATCTGATATCATCCGAGGAAGCCATGTGGGACAGAAAGCGAATGAGTCAGATCCTTCGCAGAACGTCAGAGCTTGATAAGCTGATCTCGGCTGTTTATGAGGATAAGGTCAGCGGCAAAATCCCCGAGGATATTTGTGTTGGTCTTTTGGAAAAGTATCAGGCAGAGAAGCTGAAACTGCAAAATGAACGCTCTGAAATAGAAAAGAGACAGGCTGACACCACGAAAGAACGGGCAAACGTTGACGAGTTTATTTCCCGACTGAAAACCTATCTGACCGTTCCTACGCTTACCCGTGAGATGTGTATGGAGCTGATCGAGTTCGTAACGGTTGACAAATGCCCCGGCAAATACAGCAAGGAACCACGAGAAATCCACATCTACTACAAACTGATCGACAAAACCCCACCGCCTGAGAAAAAGTATCTCAGTACACCAACATGTGAGGATTGTTGATATTCACTACTTTGCTAATCCACCTAATTACACAATAATGTTCGGTCTTGCTAGTTCCCATTCTGCTGTTGTCCTCTGTCCCTTACTATGCATTTGCTGTTGCGGGCGAGGATAGTGCCGAAACTACATCTGGAAACTCAAGAAGCATCTTTAACGATGTCAGTATATACGACAGCGCAAGTAATGTGTATGGATATACTGGTTGGGCTTCTCTTGAAGCTGCAAAAAGTTACTACGGATATAATTGGTCCTATTCGTCCTGTTCACATTACTATAACGGAAATTATTATAATCACTATTACACCTACAGCGATGGTTCTAGGATGTACTTTGCCACCAAAAACTAACGCGCTCACAGGAGGTCTGCCCGATGAACCGAAACGACGAAATCGCTCTTTACCAGATGTATGTCCACACGGGAATCAAAGCGATCAAGAATGCCCCGGATGCAGATGCTGTGGTCATTTTAAGAACCGCCAGCGGTAAAGAACACTGCTTTCCTATATCTCTGGGGAGCACCTTTGCACCGCAAATTGTTTCGACACTTGTAGCATCTGAGGACACCCACATTCTCTATGTGGTACACATCTGGAAGAATCACTGGCTGGACATTCCTGCTTACGATCTGCGGAAGGCGTTGATGGATATCCATCCGGAGAACAAAAACGCCAAAACAATGCTGATTGGGGAGAATAGTTTCATTATTCGGTCCATCGAAGACACGATGCGCTAAAGCTTTGAAAAAGGAAGAGGAGGTGCCGAATGTATTATACCGATCTGATTTTTGACCTTTACGGTACCTTGGTGGATATCCATACCGAGGAAAATGACCTGGTATGGGAAAAGACCGCCCTGTACTTTGGCTATTACGGTGCCCGCTACTCCCCAGCAGAACTGAAAGCTGCCTTTGAAAACCAAATGGCACAGCGGCAAGCAACTGCCGGACAAAGCTATGAGCAGTACCCAGACATTCCCTTTGAGCAGGTAATGGCCCAGCTGTTCCGGGATAAGGGTGTGGAGGAAAACGCACACGCGCTGGGCATCAATGCCGCCCAGCTGTTTCGCATCTGCTCTACCGAATATGTGAAGCTGTACCCGAATGTGCTGGATGCCCTTGCGCGGCTGCGGCAGAAAGGCTGTCGACTGTGGCTTTTAAGCAACGCCCAGCGGGTATTCACGGAATTTGAACTGCGGCATCTGGGTCTGGGAGAGCAGCTGGACGGCATCTACATTTCCTCGGACTACGGCTGCCGGAAGCCGGACGCCCGCTTTTTCCGGGCGCTGCTCGACGAACAGAAGCTGGATGTCTCCCGCTGCCTGATGATCGGCAACGACCGGGAAACAGACATTGTAGGCGCAAGGAAAGCAGGTCTGGCAACACTCTTTATGCATACAGAACTGACGCCCCACGATCAAGTTAAGGCTGATCCTTCCCTGCTGCCCGGCATCGCCCCAAATGGCACCTACCACTATGAATTTGAAGGCGACGACTGGACGGAGCTGGCCGAACTGATATGCCGGCATTTGTAAAACCACAGACGATAATACCGCCCACGGATTTCTCCGTGGGCGGCTTTTTGCTTATGTCTGACCTATATGATTGTTGCAAAGACACTCCCAATCTCCTTATGCGTTGATACGCTTATTCTATCCATAAAGCCATAAAGCAGTTACCTGCGTTACTCAATAACAAACAGATTGTTCAGCACTTTTACTTCTTCATCTGTCAACAGCTCGCTGTCGATAAAACCGCCTGTGTACAGTGCACCGGCAAGCGCATCATATCTAAAAGGCATTACTTTTGTTCCATCACGCAAATATATTTCAATTATACGATCCGCATATACCACTTCATCGTCATAGATTCCGTCAAAATTTTCCATAAAACTGTAAGAATATCTTGTTCGGTCTAATCTCGAATGTTGCCCTGCGAACCACCATTCAACATTTTTCACTGCATCGTAAATAATTTGGATTGTCTGCCGATCCGAGTATGTGCTTACCCCAATTTGTTCGCGTATTTCGAGTGCTGTCGGAGTGCGAATGTCGATGGGAGAAATCACAATTTTTTCAATATTCTCAACGCTTGTTACACCATAAATTAACGCCATCATCTGATCAAGCGTATACGGCTCAGGTTGTTGGGGATCACCATAAAAACAGTGAAAACGCCAAATTGTGTAATCTCCGTTACCATCTTCCTTGATTAAATATTCCTTATTCTTCACACCTACGGGATAATACCACGTTCCTTCCTCGGTAATTGTAAGTTTTTCGCCCACATACTGCTGAAGAATGTTCGCTTCAAATTCCTCTAAATCCACGCCTGTCCAGCTATTCCAATACCAACCGATGCGATCACCAATAGGAACCTTTTCACAACGCAAACCATTCGGCATCACAACATCATTTCCAACACATTTTTCCAGTGCCGTGTAAAAGTCCAATTTCTCGTCTGGCTTGTAGTAAGCAAGCACGCCGCCCAAAATGGCAATACACAGGCAGGCTGCCACCGCTGCCCGGACAAAATAGATCCTTTTCTTCTTCGGTTTATAGGTCAATGTTTCCTGAATATATGCATCCTTCACATCACCAAGCGCCGCAGAAAATTCTGCCGCTTTCATATTGGAAAACCCCTTTCATTCAAGTATGTACGCAGCTGTAAGCGCATCCGGCGCAGGCGCTCCGAAGCACTCTTCTACGTCAGCGACATCTCCTTCGCCAATTCCTTCACCGTGCAGCCATACAGATACCGCCGCAGGAACAGCACCCGGTTTACTTTACTCTGCTCCCCCAGAAAATCATTGATGGCCGCCGTCAGCTCCTTGCGGTCGTATTGCGCCTCCACCGTATCCGGTGATGTGAGGCACTCTTCCAATTCGTGTAGCGCTACATCATAACTGCTCAGCCGTCGGGGGGCGCTCAGATACTTCAGCCGCCGCAATGAACACAGCTGCACGGTCCGCCCCACATACGCCAGCAGGTGGTTCGGTCTTTCCGGCGGGATCTTATCCCAAACAGTTAAGTATGCTTCGCTTACACATTCTTCCGCATCCCGGTCGTCACGCAGGATACGGCTTGCGATGTTACGGCAGATCTTACCGTATTTTTTGTCCAGTTCCCGGACTGCCTGCTCTGACCGGTCAAAGAACAGGCTGATTATTTCGTTATCTACCACGGCTATCCCCCCTTCACCTATATAGTTTCCGTTTCTTGGAAAATTCCACGCATAAAATGATTATATATTATTTAAAGTCAAAAACAAGGGCATTCCTTTTCCCATTGTGGCAATGCTCCGATCCGTCACAAAAATCCCCCGGAGATTTTGGAAGATAAATGCTTATTAAATCATATTTTCTCTTTTTTCGGGCATACTATCGGCGAACTCAAAAAAGGAGGTAAAAGCTATGAGTCACAACGCCAACAAGTGCATCGAATGCACCGTTCAGTCCTGCGCTTACCACTGCGACACCGAGAACTACTGTTCTTTGGACAAGATCCTGGTGGGCACCCACGAAGCAAATCCCGCGATGGACCAGTGCACCGACTGCAAGTCTTTCCGCAAGAAATAAGGGCTTTTCAAGCGGCGGCGTATTGCCGCCGCGTTTCTTTATATTTTTTCTTGACGAACAGAAAAGAACTGGGTATGATAGGAAGGAAATGTCAGAGAAATAATTGGAATTTGTTTAAAATTCGTTTTGGCGATATACATATTTTTTTCACATTTCCCGTTTATGATACCATTGAAATCACGCCAAGGGAGGACATACTATGGACAATACCGAAAACATTCTTTCCGAACAGGAACCGGAAAAGGAATATATCATTGCCGCCGACACCCCCGAAACCGATGATGCCCCCGTCCAGGAGCCTGCAGCAGAACCCGTTGCTGCCGAAGTACCTGTGCCGGAGCCGGAAGCGGAAACGCCCGCTGAGGAGAGCCCCGCTGTCCCGGAGCTGACCGTTCCTGTGACCGAAGAGGCACCCGCCAAGAAAAAACGCAAGGGTCACAAAATTTGGAAAGCTGTCGTTGCTGCCGCTTTGGTGGTCGCACTGGTGGCCGGCGGCTGCGTAGCCACCGCGTTTTATATGAACTACTACTGGGAAGATTGGGCATACGCCGCAACCCAGCAGATAAATAATTTGACAGAGCATGTTGTGAATCTGAACAGCGCACTTTCCGAAGTGAGAGATCAGATGGGCAACACCAATGGCGGTACCGGAAATTCCGTTTCCGGTACACCTAATACGAGCGCAGACGGCCTTACTCCCGGTCAAGTATATGCCAAGACCATTCAGGGAGTTGTTGCCATTAACGCAACCGTGACAGAAAGCAGTTACGCCGGCATCTCTTCCGGCTCCGGTTTCATCATCTCCGAGGACGGTTATGTAGTCACTAACTACCACGTTGTGGAGGGTGCATCGAAAATCGCCGTTATTGACTGCTTTGAAAATGAATACGCCGCCACCTTGGTGGGTATGGATTCCAACCACGATATTGCCGTTTTGAAGGTCAATGCCACCGGACTGCATCCGGTATCTATAGGCAGCAGCGACAATCTGATCGTAGGCGATCAGGTGGTTGCCATTGGCAATGCGTTGGGTGAATTGAGCGCTTCTCTGACCGTTGGTTACGTCAGCGGTTTGAATCGGATCGTCGCCGGCGACAGCCGGTTGTTCACTATGATTCAAACCGACGCTTCTATTAACTCCGGCAATTCCGGCGGCCCGCTGTTCAATATGAAGGGCGAAGTGGTCGGCATCACCACCATCAAGTACTCCGGAACTACCAGCTCCGGCGCTGTCATCGAGGGCATCGGCTTTGCCATTCCCATTGACGATGTGATTCCCAAGATTTGGGACATTGTAGAATACGGATATGTCACCGGCGCTTATTTAGGCGTCAGCGTACAGGATATGGACACCACTGTTGCAAGTCAGTACGGCCTTCCCCAGGGTGTTTATGTTGCAGATGTAGTGGTGGGCAACTGCGCTCACGCCGCAGGTGTCCGGGCAAAGGACATCATTTTGGCAATTGGCGGCACCTCTGTTTCCTGCATCAATGACCTAAGCAGCGTACTGCAGCGCTATAGCGCAGGCGATACCACAACCATCACTGTCTGGCGCAGCGGTCAAGAGCTGACGCTGGAGATCACGCTGGACGCAAAACCTCAGGAATAACCGCATACTTGGATACGCCGTCCTGCCCTTTTGGGGGTGGGACGGTTTTCCTTCTGTCGAAAAACATCGAAAATAACACACCCCTCAGAAATTGAATTTTAATAGGAACTATGGTATTTTGTAGACAGTTTTTTTGAAAGAAGGCGGATTATGGACCGAAAACGGCTTTTGATTGCAGACACTTCTCAGGAATTTCGAAACGCCCTTGCTGACACAGTGCGGGGCTCTTATCAGGTGCGGATCACCTGGGACGGAATCAGCACTTTGCAACAACTCCACAGCTTCAAGCCGGATGTTTTGATTTTAGATCTGATGATGCCGGGACTGGATGGCATTACGCTCCTGCAGAAAGCCCTCTGCGACGGCATCCATCCTGTGGTTCTTGCCACCACACGATACCTAAGCGACTATATTGTAGACCGTACAGAGAAAATGGGTGTTGGCTATCTGATGGTAAAGCCCTGCGATATTGGTGCTGTTGCAGCCCGGATCTTGGATATGTCACAGCAGATCAGGCCTCCGCTTTTTACCGGCACAGATCACAGGGCGCTGGTTTCCAACCTCCTGCTGCGGCTTGGGGTGCCCGCCAAACTGAAAGGTTACGGTTTTTTGCGGGAATCCATTTTGACAATGTGCCGGGAACCGTCTCAGTCCATTACCAAAGAACTGTATCCGGCAGTAGCATCGGTCTGCAATGCCACACCGGTGCAGATCGAGCGGTCCATTCGCAGCGCCATCGGCATCGCTTGGGCAAAACGGGACGAAAACATCTGGCATCTGTACTTTAGTGCCGATGGCTCAGGGCAAGTTCCCCGCCCTTCCAACGGCGCGTTTATTTCCCGGCTGGCAGACCGTATTGCAATGGAATAACCGTAAGTCAGGTATAAATCCTGCCGGCAGGCAATACACTAAAAAGTGTAAGGCCTGCCGATTTATTACTTTTTTGTGAAATATACTGCGGGCAACGAAAAAACACTAGCTTTTTCGACAAAAGTGGAATATAATATTAAGCAAATCTTTTTCCTCTACTGGGGGCTTTTTTTATGAACGGTTTTTCAGAATTCCTGCAGCGGCTCAAGGCTTGGCCCTGGGCAAGGATCTGCTTGAGTTCACTTTGCATAGTGCTGAGTCTGATCTTGATCGTAATGGTCGTCTGCACTGTTATGATTCATAACCTGCTGGGTAAAATCAATCGTCTTGACCCGGATACATCTCTATCCACAGATCCCAGCGACTATACCATCGGAAAGGACACGATTCCCTCGGATTTCACCGGCCCATCTATAGATCCCACCGATGTTTCTGTGCCGATCTATACCGACCTTCCTGAGCAGCAGGAGCATATCATCAACATTATGCTGGTCGGTCAGGATCGCCGTCCGGGCGACTCTGGCCGCACCCTGTCTGATACAATGATCCTTTGCACCATCAACACTAAGACGAACACCATTACCCTTACCTCTTTCCTGCGGGATATCTACGTGTATATTCCCGGCTACTCCAAAGGTTATAACAAGCTGAATGTTGCCTACAAGGTCGGCGGCACCACAATGCTGGCAGACACCCTTATGGCAAACTTCGGCGTTTGGGTCGACAATTTTGTTGTTGTGGACTTTACCAGCTTCAAGGATATTGTAGCCGCTATCGGCGGTGTCGACATAGAGTTGACCGCTGAGGAAGCTGAGTATATGAACACCTACACTTGGGACGGTTTGGATTCCACCGGCTGGGCGCTGAAGGAAGGCGTTCAGCACCTGAATGGCGACCAGGCTCTGGCTTACTCCCGTATTCGGAAGCTCGACAGCGACTTTGGCCGGACCGAGCGGCAGCGCAAAGTGCTGACTGCCATTTTGGAAAAGTTCCGTAACGCAAGTCTTGACCAGCTTTGGTCTACACTGAACACGCTGTTGCCTATGATCTCCACGGATATGGAAACCTACGAGATCACTTCTTTGGCGACGACTATCTTGCCTTTGCTCAAAAATACCAATATGGTCAACCAGCGGGTTCCCATCAAGGGTGCCTATGAATATGGCTATGTAGGAAGCGCCAGCGTGATCATTGTAGATTTCGAAAAGAATCGCCAGTTCCTGCAGGAAACTTTGAACGGAAACTGATAAAATAACACATCCCGAAGCACAAATCGTGCTTCGGGATGATTTTTTACTGCCGTCTTGCCAAATAATAATCGTCGCCCTGCCGATAGTAGGGACAGCGGTTTTGCCCGGACGAGAAAAAGCGATAAACCTCGTCCTCATCCAGATCCATCATACAGTAATATTCGTCGTATTCTTCGTCGTAATCATAATACCAGCAAGAATCGCATTCGTGACATTCCATATTATCTCCCCGCCAAATAGGCTTCCACATCGAAGGTCTTGATCTTCTCGTCCTTACGCAGATACAACGGATGGTGGGGGTGTCCTTTCTTGGTGATGGCACCGGCACAGTACCAGGCGGCACCGTAAGTCTGACCCAATTTTACCATATCCCGGACACACTCCGCAAGATAGCCCCGCTTTTCAATGATCGCGCCCCAGGCCGCCCAAACTGCGGGCTTTTCTGAGATGGACAGAACATAACGAAAGGCTTCCAGATTTTCTTTGTGAAGCGCCTGGTTACACTGCTTCTCCATAGCATCCGGGTCCGTCGCCCGCTGGGCATAAACGTTGAACATAATAAAGCTGTCAAAACCGTTATGTAAGGCGATCCGCTCCACAGATTTCAGGGTATTGTCCAAATGATCCGGCTCAGCCGTGGACGGGTTGATCCCGATGCAGATCAGCGGGTTCTTGCCGCGGGTGCCCAATATATACCGGTACTCCGAGTAAAAGTTGGGGGCGTAAAGCCATTTTTCGATGTCATAGTCCGCAGAAGGCGTGTTTGCAGCAGCCAATGCCTCCTGGAATGTCACCAGCGTCAGTTCCGCGGTATTTCCTTTTGGTATGTGCATCAACAATCCCCCACTCTGGGAAACCAACAGCTGTTTTTAGGATCGTGGAATGCCCAGTCGCCCAGACGCATATCCAGATTCTTCTGCCGGACCCATCCCAAAAACGCCACATTCAGGAAATCCTCCGCGTTTTGGAAATGAAGTTGAACCTGAACAGCCTTACCGTCGGTCATATGCAGTTCCACAATAATACGGCCACCCTGAATAACATAGAGCTGTTGGCCACGGATCTGATTGTACTGGTATGCTACACTCTTCTTTCCAAAGGAAGAATACAGGAAGCTGTCGTCATCATAGTAAATGCCGGTAGTCAGATAGTACACGATCAGCGCCACGCCCACCAAAATCAGCACGCAGCAGCCCGTGATCAGCATCCATCCACCTTCTCCGCCGCCTAGCAGCGCACCGATGGCGATGAACACTAACACCAAACCGAATCCGCCGTAATGCTTGTTCACCCGGACAGCCCGACCGGATATATGCTGTGCCTTACCGCGAAACAGCTTCGTAAATCCCTTATCAAACAGAAAGCACAGGCCAAACACCAGGCCCGCCACAAGAAGGATTGGTAAAAACTCCATATTTTTCTCCTAAATTATGCCCAAAGAACACAGTCCGCGGGAATGTCAAATTCTTCCGTTTCCAGCTTTGGGAGCATTTGGAAATCATAGCACAGCGCCAATGTCGGATGATTCGGCTCTGCTGTCAAAAACTTGTCGTAATAGCCACCGCCGTAACCGACGCGATGGCCTTCTTTGTCAAACGCCAGCCCCGGCATCAGTACCAGCGCGGTGGGATCATCCGCCACCGGGCCGTCTGCTACAGGCTCGGGGATGCCGGAATAGCCCTTCTCCACTTGAGAAAGGTCATCCAGCCAAAGAAACTTCATTTCGTTTCCATAGACCTTGGGCACAGCCACCCGTTTACCGTCCAGCTGTGCCTGCCGCAGCATAGCCGTGGTGCGGACCTCCTGATTATAAGGAAGATAACCGTAGACAGACTTCGCGTTGCGGTACAATTCCGATTGCAGGAACTTAGCTGCCAGCAGTGCGCTCTTTTCTTCGATTTGCTGCGGGGTCATTTCCCGCTTTTTCTCCCGAATTTCCTTTCGGAGCGCCTTTTTATCCATTTTTCTCCCCCTTGGTTTTCGCGGGACGGAACAGTTTGAACCACAACAGAATGGCCGCCTGACCGGGAATGCCCAGCAAGTAAAGCCGCCAAATATTGATTTGGAACAGCACCAAAAGCGTCAGATGCAGGCTCAATATGCCGCCCCACATAATCGCACTGATCAGCACCCGGTTCCACCGGAAATCGTGCCACGCCGAGCGCAGGGACAGCAGCACAATGGCATCTGTGGGAATGGCAAAAATGAACGCAAGCCAGCTATAGGGAATATCCAGAGAGGACACCACAACATAGATCAGCAAAGCAATAAACCACACCAAAAGAGAGCAAAGGCTTTGAATGATCCGCTTGTCCGCCTTTCGCTTGAGAGTCTTTTCCACCATTTTCCCCATAGCCTGCTGGACAGAACCAGTCTCCTCGGGCAGGGCATTGGGATCCTTCATCAGGTCATCCACGGTGATCTCCATTTGTTCAGCGATAGCGGCCATAGTCAGCACATCGGGCACAGAGTCTCCCCGCTCCCATTTGGAAACGGCCTTATCGGAATAATTCAATTTTTCCGCCAGCTCCAGCTGGGTCCAGCCCATCCGTTTGCGGTATGCGGCGATATTGGCGCCAATCTGACTTTTCAGCTTTTCTGCGTTCATAGTTTCCCTCCCCGGAGTGTTACACTTTATTTTATCAAATCTGAAGCCGGTTTGCAAGAAAAAAGATAACGGGTTCTATCCAGCCTTCCTTACCGCTTTCCTCGACAAATTTTAACAATATTTACAACAAAAGCATTCTTTGCTATAATATAGGAAAGAAGTCGCAAGGCGGGGTATTCTATGCTGGTTTACTTTATGGCGCTTGACCTTCCGGAGGAAAAAAGCCTGTTCGAAAAAATATATTATGAATATCGGGGCGTGCTGTTCAAGATCGCTATGTCGTATTTGCATAACGAATTTGACGCAGAAGACGCTGTGCATCAAACTTTTATGTATGCGGCAGAAAATATGAAAAAATTTTCTGCCGGAGTCTGTCCCAAAACGCTGAGCTATCTCGTTAAAACAGTGAGATGCAAAGCAACGGACATTCTTCGGCACCGCCACCGTCACCGCACCGGTGATTCTGCAACGCTCGTGCCGGATTCCGAGTCCTTTTATCCGGGCTTGTCGCCCTTGGCTGCCTGCATCGCCAAATTGCCCGAGCAGTATCGGGACGCTTTGATTCTGCGGATGCATTACGGATTTGAGTTCCGGGAGATCGCCAAAATGATGAACATAACAGAGTCAAATGCCCGTAAGCTCGTCACCCGGGCCAGAAACAAGCTGGAAGACATTTGTCAAAAGGAGGGCATTTTATGATCACGGACGCACAGCTAAAAGCAGCTGCCGGTGAGCTGGAAACAGCGATGATCACGGCACTGCCGGACGCAAAGGAAAGTAGCCACGAATTTTCCGCTTCCTTTGCGAAAAAAATGAAAAAAGTCGTATTCCGCGCAAACCATCCGTTTGTATCCAGATTGGGGCAACGAGTAGCGGCAATGATTCTTGTGATATTCCTGTTGGGTAGTTCTGTGCTGATCATCTGTCCCAGTGCCAGAGCGGCCTTTTTTGGATGGCTGAAAGAAGTTTACGCAACCGCTATGCATTACAACCTGACAGATTGCTCTGCGCCGGATGCGGTCCCCACTTATCACCTGGGCTGGCTTCCGGAAGAATATACGCTGCAGGAAACGATTGAAGGTCCCAAGGATATCACTTACATTTATAACGGCGGCAGCAACAACTTACTGGTATTTAGTTATCTCTTTAGTCCGGACGGATCCGGTGTGGATACCTACTTTGAAATCAAGGATCACACCCATAAAGCTGTTACCGTGGGAGGCCTGCCGGCAGATTTGTACCTGAGTATTAACGCAGAGCAAAGCAACGCCCTTGTCTGGCAAAGCGAAGACGGCACAGTGTTATTCTATGTGATGGCAAAACTGGATCCGGCAGAGCTGCTTCAGATAGCGGAAAATGTTGCTGCCGGAAAAAATAATTAACATTTATGTCCCAAACTGTCACCTTGCTTCGTTTTACGGAAAAGATCACGAAAGGAGGTGAAGCTATGAAGCTGAAAATGCTTGCACTGGTTCTGGTTTTTGCCCTTTTGCTCCCGGTTGCCGTTCAGGCTGCCACCCCCCGTGTCATTAATTGCACGCCAACCATTACCTTCTACGGAACAACAGCGGTCTGTTGTGTCGGCATTTATGCAAGTTCAATGTCTGACGAGATCGAGGCAACCATCACCTTGGCGACCGGCAAGACGATCGTAAATATCTGGACCGTATCTTCAAACGGTTATCTGCGTTTCTCGGAGAACGTCACGGTTGAATACGGCAAAACCTATGTAATGAGCGTCAACTACTGGGTCAACGGCGAAAAGCTAACAACCGCAATAACCTCCGGCACTCCCTAATGTCCCCAAAGCCGCAGAGCGACTCCGCTCTGCGGCACTTTTTTTGAAAAAATTTTTATGAAAATATATTTTTTTGTCCCAAACGGGCCTCCATTTTCGTTATATGGGTAAGCAAAGAAAACACACTGCATCTTTGAAAGGACTGATCGCAATGATTTTATAATGAAATTTCCCGTAAAAAACATTGACAAAACACCGCACACCAAAATATAATAAAAGAAAGAAGGACGCACTTATGAAAAAACTGATTGCACTATGTCTGGCTCTGGCACTGTTTTTTGCTGTACGCCCCGTTAACACGGCCCACGCCACAGGCAATGCCCAGCTGTCCTCCCTGTCCGACGAAGGCATCCTCGCCTTTTTGGATGAGTATAACATTGAGATTCCGGAAGGATTCGCCGAATCTGATGCAGAATTGGCAAGAATCGTTCGGGCTTGGATCACTGCAGTGGAAGATAACCCCAATGTTCAGTTCATCTACAACTTCAAGGCATCATACCAATTTTCTAACGCTGTTAAAGATGCTGTAAATAGTTACTACGACTTCACACCAACCACTGGCTTAATTTCCACATTTGCTTCATCTTATCAGTTGCAACAAAGCACATTATGGTCCCTCCCCAGTAATGCAAGTGCTTATAACTGTTATGCTTATGCTTTAGGCCGTACAGATGATTGGTATACCCCCGGTGATTTTAGCCCTGAAATTGATGACCTAACTTCCATCAATGTAAGTGTCTCTACCTTGGCAGACTATGTAATAGCTGATCTCAAAAGCGATGAATACGGTTATGAATGCTTTGTAAAGCAAACCAATAGGCCCGATTATGATGATCTTACAAATGAGCAGACCGCCATTTGTATCCGAAAAGGTCAAGACAACTTGGGCTATAAGGACTTTCATCTTGCCCGTTTGTTTTATGAAACAGAAGATGAATATGGTGACGCGTGGCGACATAAGCCCGGCCCGAGCTACATACTCCAATATATCGATTATCCGTCCAGTGATGTAGATTGGATTGCGGAGGGTTATCTGGCAGAGGGAGCTGTTCTTGACCCATACGGTACGACATATACTGACACAATTTATTATATCATTTTCGCAGAGAATTGTGACGAGCCAGTACTCATTCATAATTATCATCAAGGGGCATCCCATTATTATCAATATCGTGAGATGTGTTCAATATGCGGTAAAGATGAAACATATACAATTGTAGAGGCCTGTGACGGAACTGGCTGCAGTGGTCACATTGTATATCCACTTAATTTGGAGGTAACGCCATGAAAAAAAGAACAATCTTCTCTATTCTGCTTTGCGCCGCAGTATTGGTCGTTGGCTTACTGTGCAGCTTCACAATGCAAAGTGATTCCGGGGCAGCATTCAGTCCGGAATGTGAAAAGCTGTCGGAGTTGTCAGATGCAGGTATTCTGGAGTTTATCGAATATTATGAAATCGATGTTCCCGACGGTTATGTAGAGTCTGACGAGGAATTGGCACAGCTTGTGCGTCAATGGATCAAAGCTGTTGAAGAGGATCCGAGCCACAACCCTGTTCGGATTCTCAATTTTAAGCCTACCTATACTTTTGGTACTGCCGTTTTTCAGGCCACTCAGAAACATTACGGTTGGGATTTCGCAACTTAATTCATGGCATAAAAAGCACAACCACCCCAGCAGTTTGTCAACGCTTCCGGCGATGTGATCAAAGTCGGCAATGGACTTGTGAATTATTATGCTCCGGAATATAACCTTGACTATGGCGTCCGTGGATTGGATATAGAACCAAAACTGGCAGGCTGCACGTTTACTCTGACCACAGGCGACGGCGGTCTGTACGACCCCAAAACAAGCAAGGAATATAAAAGCATAACCATCAAGAGCGGAGAAAGCGTCGGCTGGGATGAAAGCTGGTATGATCCGGATTATCCTTTGTATTACGGCCAAACCGGAAAAACCATTACAATGGAACAAGGCGGGAGCACCAATGTCAAGGTCTGGATCAAGCAATTTGGCATCCCCATCGGCTACGCTGTGATAAAATGTTATGATACGACGGATGCGAATTCTATATCCGGTTCCGTGTATGCAGCAGAAGTTCAATTTTGTGTAATCCCCACCATTGCCAAAATACCGGTCAGCTTCTTGATCCTCATCGGATTGGTGGCACTAATCACAATACCGGTTGTCAAAAAGATCCGTTCCCACAAACAAAAACTTGCATAAAAATCAAGCGCCGCCCCAATCCGGTTTTCGGGCGGCGCATTTTTTATGTATTTAGTCTTCCGGGAACAGTTGCTGAGAGCAATACTTGATGATAGCGCTTCGGGTGACAATGCCAATGAAGGTATCCTTATCGTCCACCACGGGAACGAAATTCTGCCGGCCGGCGTGATCCACCAGTTCGTGCATTGATGTGGTGACCCGAACAGGAATATTATCCCGCCGATGATCAATGCTCATAATTTTGTGGGCCTCTGCCTGGCGCATATCCATATAGCATTTATTTTTAATGCTCCAGAGCAGGTCGCCCTCAGTCAATGTGCCCCGGTACTCTCCCCTGCGGTTCAGGATCGGCAGTGCCGCATAGCCGGACACTTCCATCTTTTCCAGGGCCTGCCTGATTGTATAGTCATCATACAGGTAGGCACACATAGCTTTCGGTGTAAGAAAAAACAAGATGTTATTATTCATAGGGACTCCTTTACTGCAGCGGTTCCTGTTTTCCCGCTACCCATACTATTATAGCATAGATTTTGAAAAGCAGTCTATAAATTATTTGTTAAAAAACGTATTTCTGTGCCAAATTTTTGGCGCCGAAATTGGCTATATTGCACAATTATTCCCCAAACTTAAAAGGTGTTTCATCAAAGGTGGCAAAATAATCCGAGGGTCGCTCTGCCCGGCGGATCAGCAAATGGCTGCCGTCTGAGCGGAGCAAAACCTCCGCGCTGCGGAGCTTGCCGTTATAGTTATAGCCCATCGCGTGACCGTGGGCGCCGGTATCGTGAATGGCCAGAACATCACCGATGTCGATCTGGGGCAGGCTCCGCTCAATAGCGAATTTATCGTTGTTTTCGCACAGGCCGCCAGTCACATCGTACACGTGATCCAAAATAGCGGTCTCCTTGCCCAATACGGTGATATGGTGGTATGCGCCGTACATCGCTGGCCGCATCAGGTCTGCCGCGCAGGCATCCACACCCACATACTCCCGATAAATGTGCTTCTGATGCAGCACGGTAGTAATGAGATGGCCATAGGGCGCCAGCATAAACCGACCCAGCTCTGTGAAAATAGCAACATCGTCCATTCCCTGGGGTGTCAGAATCTGCTCATAACGCTGCCGCACGCCCTCGCCGATGATGCCAATATCACAGCAGGGCTGTTCGGGACGGTAATCCACGCCCACGCCGCCGGACAGATTCACAAAAGAAATATGGCAGCCGGTGGCATTGCGCAGCCGCACCGCCAGGCGGAACAGCTTCGCCGCCAGCTCGGGATAATACTCATTGGTAGTGGTATTGGATGCCAGAAACGCGTGGATACCAAAATGCTTGGTGCCCATTGTCATCAGCCGGGCAATGGCGCCTGCCATCTGATCCTCAGTCATACCGTACTTGGCATCCCTGGGCATATCCATAATGGTATTACCCAGGCTAAACGAACCGCCGGGGTTATACCGCAGGCACACCGTTTCCGGCACACCCCCTGCCACCCGGGCAAGAAATTCCACATGGGTAGCATCATCCAAATTGATGTAGGCACCCATATCATAGGCCTTTTTCATATCCTGTGCCGGGGTCACATTGGAGGAGAACATAACATTCTGACCGGTGATGCCCACCGCCTCGGAAAGCAGCAGTTCTGTGTACGACGAGCAATCGCAGCCACAGCCCTCCTCGTGAAGAATCTGCAAAATGTAGGGATTCGGCGTTGCCTTTACCGCAAAAAACTCCCGAAAACCAGGATTCCAGGCAAAGGCCGCCTTCAGTGCCCGAGCGTTGCGGCGGATGCCGGCCTCATCGTAAATATGGAACGGAGTTGGAATCTCCTGAATGATCTCCTGGGCCTTTTCCAGCGTCAGGAACGGTGTCTTTTTCATTGTCATTTCCTCTTTTTCAAACAAAAATCCCCATGTCAAAGCGACATGGGGACAGCATACGTCATTACCCCAGGTCCGCGCTCCATTCTTTCGAATGACAGTTCTGCGCATATTCTGCGCAGCCCCAGAAAATGCCCGTTTGGCACCGGACAGATCCTTCGGCGGTAGTTCCTTTCCTTCCGGGGCAATTGCCGCTCCCCGAAGCTACTGATCAATACCGCAACCTCAGCCATGGTTATGAAAGGATTTTAGTGCATATGCATCCATTTGTCAACCATTTTCTTTCTCTACCCGGAGTAGAACCGGCGTTCTACATTCTCTTTCCGAATATACTGAGGATGTAGAACCGCAAAGGCCGTTCTGCCGCTATAATAAAACCGACACACAAAAAGCAAAGGAGAGACCCTTATGAAACGAATCAAACTGACAGACAGAGACCTGCCTTTCTACTCTCGGGGAGAGGAAATTATGAATATGGTGACCCACATCGCAGGCGGCGCGCTGGGCGTGCTGGTGCTGGTGCTTTGTCTGATACGGGCATCGGACGGCTGGAGCATATTTGCCAGTTTCCTTTACGGAATGTGTATGATCGGGCTTTACACGATGTCCAGCATCTATCACGGGCTACGCCCGGGCACCGCAAAAAAGGTGATGCAGGTCATTGATCACTGTACCATTTATTTTCTCATTGCCGGCACTTATACCGCTGTGACGCTGTCCGCCATCCGCCGGGCAGATCCCGCCTTGGGTTGGGGGCTTTTCGCCGTTGAGTGGCTGCTGACCGCTTTGGCTGTGACGCTGACTGCCATTGATCTGCGGAAATATCGGACATTTTCTATGATTTGCTATATTGGTATGGGCTGGGCAATCCTGCCCTTTATGCGTCAGATTCTGAACATTCTGACGCTGCCAGGATTTTTGCTTCTGTTGATGGGCGGCATTGCCTATACTGTGGGCGCTGTTCTTTACGGTATTGGCTCCAAAAGAAAGTGGTTTCACTCGGTTTTCCACATTTTCGTCGTCCTTGGCAGCCTGCTGCAGTTTTTGAGCATCCTGCTTTATGCACTGTGATTGGCTGTTCGTGTCGGGAAGGTGCGATACCAATATAAACTGCTGTCTCCCTCCTTGCAAAAAAACACCCGCGGAAGAATCTTTCCGCGGGTGATATATTACGCTTCTGTTTCCATATGGCTGTCAAACAGCGCCGTTTCGGAGGCTTCTCCGATCAGCTCGCCCTCCATACAGGCTTTGAACTGCTCGCCAGACATTGTTTCGTGCTGAAGCAGATACTCCACGACCGCATTCAGCTTTGCTTCATCCTTTTTCAGGATCTCCGCGCAGTGCTGGTAAGCCTTGTCGATCAACAGTTTGACTTCCTTGTCGATAGTACCGGCAACAGCCTCAGAATAGCTCTTGGTCTGCTGGTAATCACGGCCAATGAACACCTCGCCACCGGCCAAATAGCTGACTGTACCCAGCGCATCATTCATACCGTACCGGGCAACCATATCCCGGGCCAGCTTGGATGCCCGGTCGATATCGTTGGATGCACCGGTGGAAATATCCTTCAAAAACAGCGCCTCTGCCACACGTCCGCCCAACAAGCCAACGATCTGCTCGTACATCTCATTGCGGGTTAGATGGGCAGAATCCTCTTGGGGCTGACTCCAGGTCAAGCCCAGGGCTCTGCCTCTGGGAACAATGGAAATCTGCCGCACAGGATCGTGGGTCGGCAGATTGTACATTGCCACCGCGTGACCGGCTTCGTGGATCGCAGTCAGGCGCTGGTCCTTGGCAAGCCGCAGACTGCTGCGCTTTTCAGGACCTGCCATAATCTTCATCATTGCCTCGTTCAGGTCCTTCATACTCAGGGCAGGACGGTTGTCCCGGGCTGCCAAAATAGCGGCCTCGTTTAAAAGGTTGCTCAGATCCGCACCGGTAAAGCCGGCGGTAGCCAGCGCAATGGTGCGCAGCCGCACGCTGCCATCCAGCCGCTTATTTCTGGCGTGAACCTTCAGAATCTCTTCACGACCCTTAGCATCCGGTGCGCCCACATAGATCTGCCGGTCAAACCGACCGGGACGCAACAGCGCAGGATCCAAAATATCCGGGCGGTTGGTAGCCGCAAGAACGATGACGCCTTCGTTTTTGCTAAAACCGTCCATCTCTACCAGCAGCTGATTAAGGGTCTGCTCCTTTTCATCGTGGCCGCCGCCCAGGCCACTGCCACGCTTTCTTCCCACAGCATCGATCTCATCAATGAAGATGATCGCCGGAGCGATCTTCTTTGCCTGGGCAAACAGGTCACGGACACGGCTGGCGCCAACACCTACATACATTTCCACAAAATCCGAACCGGAAATGGAAAGGAACTGCACGCCCGCTTCTCCTGCCACAGCCCTGGCCAGAAGGGTCTTGCCGGTGCCCGGAGGGCCAACCAGCAGCATACCGTGGGGAATCCGGGCGCCGATCTGCCGGAACTTATTGGGATCGCGGAGAAAATCCACTACTTCCTGCAGCTCCAGTTTTTCTTCGTCCGCGCCGGCCACATCGTCAAAAGTCACCTTCTGCCCATCCGGCATACCCAAAACGGTGCGTGCTTTTCCGAAATTGCTCATTTGATTGCCGCTGTTGGCTCTGCCCATCAAAATGACCCAAAGCAATAGCAACACTGCACCCACCAACAGCAGAGGCAGTACCAAATCATAAGCAGACTTTCCTTTGGCAGGCTGGTAATCATAGGATTCCAAAATACCGGCTGCTTTCTGCTCCTTCAAAAGGGCATCATAATCCTGCTGGAACTGCTCCAAATTGGAGATCGTGCCGTACACCGTTGTCTCCCCGTTGTAGGCTTCGTGCAGCACCAGCTTGGCTTTGGTTCCATTCACCAACAACTGCTTGACCTGTTCCTTCTCGATCAGCTCGACGATGGTTGAATAGGGAACATCCTCGCTGCTTTCGTCAAAAATTCCCATAACCCAGGAAAACAGCAGCCACAGGATCGCAATGTATATCAGAACAGGGAATATTTTACGCTTTTTCAAAATGTGCTCTCCTTAAAATTATCCACCGTATGCTTCAGGCTTCAAAACACCCACATAAGGAAGATTTCTGTAATGTTCATTAAAATCAAGGCCGTAACCCACCACAAACTGATTAGGGATGGTAAAGCCTATATAGTCTGCCTGCAGGGTGATGCCCGGTTTCCGGCGGGAGGGCTTGTCCAGCAGCGTACAAATCTTCAAAGATGCCGGTTCTTTTTTCAACAGATGCCCGCAAACAAAGTCCAAGGAGTTGCCGGTATCATAAATATCCTCCAGGATTAGTACATGACGGCCCTTGATATCCTCGGAAATATCCCGCTTGACCACCATTTTACCGGTAGAATTCGTTCCTTCGTAGGAGGAGATCCACATAAAATCCATCTGACAAGGGACCTTGATCTGGCGGATCATATCCGCATAAAACACCACAACGCCTTTCAAAACGCCGACGATGACCGGATCCTTGTCTGCATAGTCCTCAGACAGAACCTTACCCAACTGACAGATTCTTTCCTGGATCTGCTCCTGTGTCAGAAGCACCTGCTCAATATCTCTTTCCATGATGTTCCCTCCGCTTATTTCTCTTTACAGCTTTCGCTGAAATCAACAGGTTCCACACTAATTTGCTGAGCAGGCAGCAACTGGGCCGCTCTGTTCAGATTGACCCCAATGCCATACACACCGAGAATACCACCGTCATCGCAGACCACAGGCACTTGCTCCCGCTGAGAAGCTGGGATCTTTCGGTCAATAAATATTTTTTTCAGGCTCTTGGTACCGCCGGGCAATCGCATACTGTCTCCCGGCTCCCGGCTGCGAATCCGCACCGCACCTACCGGCTGAACAGTGAATACATTGGCAGTATTGATGATCTGATCTGCTTCCCGACAGGTCAGCTTCCATTTCCTCTTTTGTCCTCTGGGCGATATCTGCAAACGGTCATATACCCGCTCCGCAGTGGCTCCTCCGGGTAATGCAGCCCGGGCAGATGGATTTGCAGAAAAAATCAGCCGCTCTACTAGCAGAATATGTTCCCGTTCCGGTTCTTTGATGCCGTTTTCCTTTAAAAAGCCTTCGATTCGTCGCCGGCGCAAGGCTTGCGGCATCTGCTGCAAGGTTTTGATATCCGGCAATGCTCCGCTGCCTGCAAGATCCTCCAAAAGCACTGCATCCTGCCGCAGATCCATTGCCGTTTGGGAAAGATTTTGCGCAATACGGGGGTTTTCCTCTTTCAATAGGGGCATCACCCGATGCCGCAGCCGATTACGCAGAAACGCATCGGTCTGGTTGGAGCTGTCCTCCACATAAGAAACATGGTACTCCTGCAGCAGCGCCAAAACCTGCTGCCGGGTGCATCCCAGCATTGGACGGATGTACTTGCCGTTGACCGGCACAATACCGCCCAACCCCTTCAGCCCCGTTCCCCGGACCAAATGCATCAGTACTGTTTCCGCATTATCATCCGCGGTGTGGGCAGTGGCAATTTTCCCGGGCAAGCTGTCAAAAAACGCATACCGGGCATCCCGGGCAGCGGCTTCCAATCCTTTTTTTCCAGGCGTCACGATGCCGCTTTCTACGGTTAGCGGAATCTCATAACGGCTGCAAAATTCCCGGACAAAGGCTTCATCCCGAACTGATTCCGCACCTCGGAGATTATGGTTAAAATGGGCAGCTTCCAAAGTTATGCCCCATTTATCTTTCAAAAGGTACAAACTCCACAGCAACGCCATTGAATCCGCACCGCCGGAAACAGCACAGATGATCCTGTCGCCGGAATTTACCATATCATAGGTTCTTACCTGCTTTGCAAGCTCATTCAGCATGCTTCCACTCCCTGTCAGCAAAGGTAGTGTACTGGGGCAGCCACTGCAGCTCCACCGTTCCCACTTCGCCGTGACGGTTCTTAGCTACGATACATTCGGCAATATTTTTCTTTTCCGAGTCCGGGTTGTAATAATCGTCCCGATACAAAAACAGCACTTCATCCGCATCCTGTTCGATGGCACCGGATTCCCGAAGATCGGACAGCATTGGACGTTTGTCCTGCCGGCTTTCCGGTCCACGGGACAGCTGACTCAGGCAAATCACAGGCACATTCAGTTCCTTTGCCATAATTTTCAGCGCACGGGATATCTCGCCAACCACCTGCACACGGTTTTCGCCGCCCTTGCCGTAGCCAGATCCGTTCATCAGTTGCAAATAGTCGATGACGACAAGGCCCAAATTTTCGATTCGACGGCACTTGGCGTTCATCTCTGCCACTGTGATGGCAGGATTGTCATCCACTCGGATATCCGTTTGGCTCAGTGCGGCAGATGCCATACAGAGCTTTCCCCACTCGTCTTCCGAAAGCTTGCCAGTGGCCATTTTTTGACTGTCAACAAAACTTTCACCTGAGAGCAGACGCATTGCCAGCTGTTCCCGGGACATCTCCAGGGAAAAGATCGCGACTGTCTGCTTGTATTTTTTAGCCACATTCAAGCCGATATTCAGCGCAAAGGAGGTTTTACCCATAGCCGGGCGGGCCGCGATCAGCAAAAGATCGGACTTATTCAAGCCGTTGATCTTACTGTCCAGATCCCGCAAACCGGTGGTAAGACCGGGAATGGCAGAGTCCGACTGGGCCAGTTCTGTCAAACGGTCGAAAACTTTGTGTAAAATGGTGCCAATATGCTCCAGGGAATCTCCACGCTCGCCTTTGCGCAAAGCATAGATCTTCTTTTCTGCGGATTCCAGAATCTCAGACGGCGTGCCCACCTGAGCCTGTACCGTTTGATTGATCTCGTCGGCGGCGGTAGCCAGTCCGCGAAGCATAGCCTTGTCCTTGACAATATTCGCGTACCGCTGTGCGTTGGCTGCAGTGGGCGTGATCTCCATCAGCTGAAGAACATAGTCCCGGGTCTTATCTGTATAGTATCCCAACTCCCGCAGCTTTTCCAGCACCGTGACCGGGTCGATAGTCTGGGAGAAATTGAACATAGAATAGATCGCTTCATAGATCTGCCGATTTTGCAGCAGGAAAAAGTCCTCTGGCTTCAGAATACCGATCACATCCGCAACGCATCGGCTATCAATCAGAATGGAGCCCAGGACAGACTGCTCTGCCTCCAGCGACTGGGGCGGTTGATGCTTCAGCAGTTCTTCATCCATCGCCATATACATTCTCCTCTCTTTCTATTTTTGGGGGTGAGATACCCCTTGTTACGCTTCCTCAATCTTCACCGTCAGAGGGGCATTGATCTCATAACCCAGTTTGCAGGTAACGGTGTACGTGCCAACATTTTTAATAGTATCAGCGATTACCAGCTTCCGTTTATCCAGTGCGATGCCCGTTTTGGCTTTCAACGCGTCAGCAATTTCCTGGCTGGTGACGGATCCGAACAAACGGCCATTGCCGCCGCCCTTACAGGTAACCGTAAGGGTCATTTCCCGCAACTGCTTGGAAAGAGCCAGCGCCTCCGCCTTTTCCCTGGCGATCCGCTCCTGAGTAGCTTTATCGTTCATACGCATAGTATTGATGGCATCGGCAGTTGCTTCAATTGCCAGCTTCTTGGGCAGCATAAAGTTCCGGGCGTAGCCATCAGACACTTCCAGCATCTGCCCCTTTTTACCTTTGCCTTTTACATCCTGCAGCAAAATCACTTTCATAACAGGTCCTCCTTAACGATTTATTCTTCATAGTACTGGTCGATGGACGCAACCAACCGATCCAGCACATCCTTTACGGTTGTATTGGCAATTTGGGCACCGGCCGTGGCGGTATTGCCGCCGCCACCCAAAGGCTCCAGGATCATCTGAACATTGCAGTCACCGATGGAGCGGGCAGAAACAAACACCGTATCTCCCTCGGGATAGATCACGAAAGAAGTGCTGATACCGGAGATGTTGAGCAGCTCGTCAGCAGACTGGGATGCCAGCACCCGGGTCGTAGCACTGTTCAGCGCGGCAATGGCGATCTCCTGCCGGTAAAGCCGGGATGCCTTAATGATCTGATACTTGGACATTGTGTCCTGGAAGTCGTTCTGCAGCAGTTTCTTGACTTCCACAGGTTCCGCGCCCCACTGCCGCAGCACTGCAGCCGCCTCGAAGGTGCGCTGACCGGTGCGGACATTGAAGCTCTTGGTATCCAGGAAAATACCCGCCATCAAACTCTTTGCCTCGATCGGTAAAACATCGCTCTTCTCCACTGCGTACTGCATCAGCTCCGTGACCAGTTCTGCGGCACTGGATGCATAGGGCTCGTGAAGGTTAACCACCACTGGGCTGATATAATCTGCCGCTCTGCGATGATGATCCACCACACAGACCTTAGAAATGGACTCCAACAGCGGAAGGAACTCCACTTGATCCGGTCGGTTGGTATCCACAACCACAAGAATGCTGTGGTTGTCGCAACGCAGCAGTGCCTCCTGTCCGGAGATAAACACATCGGAATATGTGGGAACTTCCTGAATTTCGGCAATCAGGCGGTCCGCCATATTTCGCTCCAGATCCAGCACAATGTGGGCTTTTTTGCCCTTTTTGCGACACATACAGGCAATGCCCATTGCCGCACCCACAGCATCCATATCTGCATTCTTGTGTCCCATGATGAACACCTGACTGCTTTGCCCGATCAATTCCATCAGAGAATTGGAGGTAACGCGGGAACGAACCTTGCTGCGGTGATCTGCTTCTTTGTTTCTGCCGCCGTAGAAGGTGAAATTGAAACGGTCTTTGATGACCGCCTGATCACCGCCGCGGCTAAGCGCCATTTCGATAGACAGCGCCGCAAAATTGTAGGCTTCGTCAAAGTTCGCGCCATCCACGCCCAGGCCCATAGAGACCGATGCCGCAAGGCCAGTGGGATTCTCGATCTCGTGGATGTCCTCCAGCAAAGAGAACTTATTATCAACAGCGTGCGCCAGATCCCGCTTTTCAAACACGAACAGAAAGCGATTCTTCTCCAGCTTCCGCAGCAATCCGTGGTAGCCATCGGTCCACTTGGTAATAGCATCGTTCAGCTGGGCGTTCAGAGTAGAGATAGCACCTTCCGTCAGATTCTTGGTCAGTTCCTCGTAGTTATCCACCAAAATAATGGAAACCACGGGGCGGGAGCGGATATATTCATCCCGCACATCGTAAAGCTCCGTCAGATCCGTAAAATACAGGATACCCAAAGGCTCTCCCTTGATCTCCTCCGGACGGACGATAGTGCCGTAAGTCCGGTAGCGTCTGCCGGAAAGCGTAGTGTCGTGGGGCGATTCCCGCTTGCCTGAAGCCAACCATTCCACGCTGTAGCCGGGAATCACAGCGGAAAGCCGTTGATGCAGATACTTTTCCTGGTAGCCGGTGATCGCATTGAACCGCTCATTGGTCCAGATAACGCTGCCGTCACTCATACGCACCAACGCCATAGGGAAAGGCGTATCCGTGCCGCCGACGGCCTCATTGGAGCCAAAGTACCGCTTCACGAAGCTTTGGATCTCCTTACGGCGATACCGTTGGCAAAGCAGATAGTAGACAACTGCTGCCAAAGCAAGCGCGCCTTCGCCTGCCGCCAGAAGATATTGCTTCTGCCACACCGCCGCAACAACGAACAGAAACATAACTGTAAAATACACCCACAGTCCCGGCCACATCAGTCTTCTCAGCTTTTTATTCATTGATTATCCACCTCCGGCGATTATTTCCCATATTAACGCTATTGTAACGGATATTATAGCAAATTTACGCGCCGGGTGCAACTGATTTTCAAGATTTTCCATAAAAAGAATCTTATGTTGACATACCCATATATTTTTTCCATAATATTCTTATAAAAATTGTAACCAACGGCAAAAAACCGTACTGGATAGATGAAGGGATGGGAATTCCGTTGGACGATATGCAAATTATCCGCCTGTATTTTGAGCGCTCTCAAGCGGCCATTGACCAAACAGACAAAAAATACGGAAAGCTGTGCAGAAGTCTGGCCCGCAAGCTCCTTCCCCTGCCTGCGTACATATCGAAACTTACACGGCTTCAGGCACTGAAACGGCTGGAGTACCAAACCGCCGCCAAGCGCCGGGGCGATGCCACCGTTTCTTTTGAAGAGCTGGAAGAATGTATCCCCCTTCCCCACAATGTGGAGCAAACGGTGGAACAGCAGCATCTACTGCAAAGCACCGTCGCCTTTTTGCAGCAAATGATTGTTTATATGACCAGGATAAAACCAGGATGTCATTGCGAGGGAATCTGGCCGCATCAAGCTTGCTGTGCTAAGCAATCCGTTATCTGCCAAAACTTTTTCTGTCCACATCTGTCGAAAAATAATAGTATACTTTTCACAAATTTATGCTATAATAGTTGTACTATGTGCCGGGTAGGGGCAGTCCCGGGCAAAGAAAACAAAATATTTATGCAGGCGCATTTCCCCGAAAACGGCGATTCAGGGCCGAACCGGAGGACCTACGGCTGCCTGTTTGTTGTGCACATTTGGCATAAACTGAAAGGAGTTATTTTTTTGGCAGAAAAACTGAAAATTATCCCCCTTGGAGGGCTCGACGAGATTGGAAAGAACATCACCGTACTGGAATACGGCAAGGATATGATCATCATTGACTGCGGCGTCGGCTTCCCGGATGATGATATGTACGGCGTGGATCTTGTGATCCCCGATTTTTCCTATCTGGTAGCAAATCAAAAGAAGCTACGGGGTATGTTCGTTACCCACGGGCATGAGGATCACATCGGCTCGATCCCCTACTGTATGCAGCAGATCAATTGTCCCATCCACGGAACAGCAATGACCAACGGTCTTATCAAGCTGAAGCTGGAAGAGCACCGGATCGCGGACAAGGTCAAGCTCATCACCCACAAGCCCGGCGACACTGTCAAAGCCGGTTGCTTTAGCGTGGAATTCATCCACGTAAACCACTCTATCGCCGATGCAGTGGCTTTTTGCGTCACCACGCCGGTAGGCAAAGTGGTGTTCACCGGCGACTTTAAGATCGACCCCACCGCCGGCGATGGTATGATCGACCTGGCTCGGTTCGGTCAGCTGGGCAATGAAGGTGTTCTGGCGCTGCTGGCAGACTCCACCAATGTGGAGCGGGCTGGCTATACTCCCAGTGAAAATTTGGTGGCTGAAAGTCTGGATCGGCAATTCAAAAACTGCGATCAGCGGATCATTGTGACCACCTTTGCTTCCAATATGCATCGGATTCAGGCAGTCCTCGCCACCGCCCACCGCCACGGCAGAAAAGTCGCTGTGACCGGACGGAGTATGGAAAATATGCTGAAGGTAGCGCAGGAGCTGGGCTACCTGAAAGTCCCTGCCGGCACCATTGTGGACTTGGGTGCGGTCAAGAGCCTGCCGAAGAACAAGATCGTTATTGTTTCTACCGGCAGCCAGGGCGAAAATATGTCCGCCCTGTACCGGATGGCATTTTCCACCCACAAGCAGATCGACATCGTGGCCGGCGACCGGATCATCATCTCCGCATCCGCCATTCCGGGCAACGAAAAGGCTGTCAGTAAGATCATCAACGAACTATACCGCAAGGGCGCAGACGTGGTCTACGAAAAAAGTGAAGGACTCCACGTTTCCGGTCACGCCTGCCAGGAAGAGTTGAAGATCATCCACGGACTGATCAAGCCCAAATTCTTCATTCCCGTTCACGGTGAACAGCGGCATCTGCAGATCCACGGAAAGCTTGCCACACAGATGGGTATGAACCCCAGAAACATCCATATTGGTGAAATTGGTTCCGTTGTGGAACTGTCCAGCCGGACCTGCAAGATAAACGGCACTGTGCCTGCCGGTCAGGTATTTGTGGACGGCACCGGCGTTGGCGATGTGGGTGCTGTGGTCCTGCGGGATCGGAAGCATCTGGCCCAGGACGGTATGATCGTCGTCTGCGTCAACATATCCGGACAGGACGGCAGCATCATTTCAGGACCGGATATCATCACCAGAGGTTTTATCTATGTAAAGGAATCGGAGGAGCTGATGGACGAGTTGAGGGAAGTAGCTATGGAAGCCATCGACCGCTGTGCCCGCCGCCGCAGCCGGGACTGGGCAACCATCAAATCCGCTATCAAAAACGACTTGAGCGGCTATCTCTACAAAACCACCAAGCGCAATCCGATGATCCTGCCCGTTATTACCGAGCTATAAGAAAAGCCGCCCTTGCAAAAGGGCGGCTCTTGTGTTTTAATAAGATAAATGATTGTTTATGAGATAGTGTAAATACTTAGACTGTCGTTCCAGGGGCCTTTAGGCCCATACCCCAGGGTGGCCTCTCTTGCTCCTTCGGATCCTCGCAATGTCACATCTTTTTACTGCGTTAAACAATCATTTACTGTTACAAGGAGGCGGCTATGCGCTATTATTTCGCCCCAATGGAGGGACTGACAGACAGCATCTTTCGCAGACTCCATCACCAGTATTTTGGTGGCGTGGATCGCTATTATATGCCCTTTCTCTCCCCCACTGTTCACCGTTCATTAACGCCAAGGGAGGAACGGGAGCTTCCCTGTGCGGACAGTGTTTTCTTCTCCGCTATTCCCCAGCTTCTGACCAGGGTGCCTGAGGATTTCCTATGGGCTGCGCAGGTGTGCAAGGATCGGGGCTATGAAGAAGTAAATCTGAACATTGGCTGCCCCTCCGGAACGGTCGTGTCCAAGGGTAAAGGTGCCGGTATGTTGGCAGATCTCGTGGCGTTGGACGCATTTTTGGACAGCATCTACGCAAAATCGCCCCTGCCCGTTTCCGTTAAGACCCGGTTGGGCTTGCTGGAGCCGGCAGAATTTCCTGCCATTTTGGACATCTTAAACCGCTACCCCATCGCAGAGCTGACGGTCCATCCCCGGGTGCGAAAGCAGTTTTACGACGGAAATGTGGATATGGAAATGTTCCGTTATGCGGTGCAAAACAGCAAGAATCCCCTGTGCTACAACGGCGATCTGCAAGCCATCTCGGATATTGCCGCCATTTGTGCAGATTTTCCCCGGATACATGCTGTTATGATCGGCAGAGGTCTCATCGGCAATCCCGGTATGCTGCTCCCGGGCGGCACCGCAAAAAGTACCCTCGGCGCTTTTTTGGATGCCCTGTTGGAAGAATACACCGCCGCGTTTGGCGGCAGTCGAAACGCTATGTTCCGGCTGAAGGAGAATTGGAGCTTTTTGCTTCCCCGATTCGAGGGCAGCGAAAAGCTGGGAAAGCAACTGCGAAAAACCACCGATGTGACGCAGTTTCGCGCCATCACTTCCCAAATCATCAACACTCTGCCTATGAAATAAACAAACACCGGTGCGCTCCATTTCCGCGCACCGGTGTCTCTTTTCTTATTCTTCGTTGCTGGTTGCCAGGATCATTTCGTCCAGTGCAATCTTCTTGAAGTCGACCTTAACAACATAAGGTGTCATTGCTTCTTCCAGCACGTCAAGGATCTTTTCCTCGCGAACCAGTTCACGGGTGCAGCTGATCCAAGCTTCCTCACCGCTGACATAGTACATAATGTGATAGCCATAAGAGCTCTGGATAATATCGGTATCGCCAGGCTGCCGGCTCTTATCCGTTGCCCAGTTTTCAAAGGACTCCACAAAGCCATAACCCTGATAAATACCTTCGTACAGGCCGCCGTTCTCGCTGGAGCCGGTATCTTCAGACAGCTCAACCGCCAGCTCTGCAAAGCTTTCCTCGGTACCGGTGCCGTCTTTCCACTCCTGCAGATACTTCTGCGCATTTTCCAAACAGAGCTGCCATTCTGCTTCCGAGTACTTGCCGTCCTCATCCTCATCCACAGGCGCGATCAAAATATGGCGCACAGAGCCTGCCATACCGGTAGTCTTATCCACACCGTAGCTGCTGTACACAACATCTGCATTTTCAGCAAAATACGCATCAATGTCTTCCAAAGAGATCTCGATGTTCTGGATCAGCACATCATAATAAGCAAGACCCAGATAGTAAATTTCAAAGTAACGCAGATAGTCTTCATAGCTGACGCCAACGCCTACGTAATCATGAATCAGCGCTTCCACGCTTTCGTAACCGTTATCATTCGCAATTTCTGTCAGGCTGTCATACACGCCGGAAAAATCTTCCTGCAGGTCTTCCGGCAGGCCGATATTGGCTTTGATGCCTTCCCGATACAGCGCCACATACCGCTGCCAGTCAGCGATCGCACCCTCAATGAAATAATGCTGCCAGGTAAAATCGTCAGCGCCGATCGCCATCTGCTCGTCAAGCGGTTTGGTAATGCTCAAGCCGATAAAAGACAGGTAGTCTGCATAAGTGCTCACAAAGCTGGTGGCCCGCTTCCAGTAGAACATCTTCAGCAAACCGTTGGTCAATTCTTCACTGCCGGCAGTAGCAACGACCGTATCCTTCATTTCGATTGCCTTTTGGTCGCTGACAGTGTAACTGCTCTTATAATAAATGTCATTGGGCTTGAACACAGTATTCTTCAAAAGCTTTACCAAATAAAAAACGCCCAGTGCCAACAGTGCCACTGCCACAACCGCTGCTACGCAGCTGATCAGGATCTTCTTCTTTTTGGCCTTGGGGAGGTGCTTGAATTTCACCTTGGGAGCCTTTACTACCTCAGTGGCTTCTTCGCCTTGCACCGTTTCCTTCTTGTTCTTGAACATAATTTCCTCTTTTCTGCCTACGCAGGCATATGATAGCCACAGTCTACCACGAATACCGCAGAAAAGCAAGGAAAATCACAATTTATTTACATTTTTTGTTTTTTGCAAAATACGCTCCGGGCACTTGCAAAAAGCCCTGTGAAATGTTATTATTTATAGTTAAGAAAGTATTTCCCGGAGGATTCCCTATGAACACAAAAACGACCGTGATCAACCAGGCACAGCTGCAGCAGCAGTTTTCCTTCTGCGATCAGATCAGCGCTTACTGGCACGAAAAGAATATAACCCCCACCGCCTATGTGGAAACCTACGGCTGTCAGCAAAACGAGGCTGACTCCGAAAAGATCCGGGGCTACCTTGTACAGAGTGGCTACGCCATCGCAAGCGAAGCCGAAGGTGCCGATGTAGTAGTAATGAACACCTGCGCCATCCGGGAACACGCGGAGCAACGGGTCTTTGGCAATTTGGGCGCACTGACCCACACCAAGCGCCGCCATCCGGGACAAAAGATCTTCCTGTGCGGCTGTATGGCAGGCGAGACCAAGGTTTCTGATCGGATCAAAAAGAGTTTTCCCCACGTCGATGGCGTATTTTCCACCCACCACTTATGGCAGTTCCCAGAGATCCTGTGGAATGTTTTAAGTAAGGGAAAGCGGCAGTTTTATATTGTGGACGAGCCCGGTTCCATTGCTGAGGGTATCCCGCAGGTGCGGGACAACTCCCTGAAAAGCTGGGTATCCATTATGTACGGCTGCAACAATTTCTGTACCTACTGCATCGTGCCCTATGTCCGGGGACGGGAGCGCAGCCGTAAGAAAGAGGATATTTTGGCGGAGTGCCGTTGCCTCATTGAAAACGGCTGCAAAGAAATCACCCTTCTGGGTCAAAATGTTAACTCCTACGGCAAAGATTTGGCAGAAAACTGTGACTTTTCCGACCTGCTGGCGGAAATTGCCGCCATACCCGGGGATTTTCTGATCCGCTTTATGACCAGCCACCCGAGAGACGCTTCTCAAAAGCTCTTCGACACTATGGCTGCCAACCCCAAGATCGCCAAGCAGCTGCATCTTCCCTTCCAGTCCGGTTCTTCCCGGGTCTTGAAGGCGATGAACCGCCACTATGACCGGGAAAAATATCTGGAGCTGGTGGCTTACGCCAAGCAGGTAATGCCCGAGTTGGTGCTTACCAGCGATGTGATCGTGGGCTTCCCCGGCGAAACGGAAGAAGAATTTGAGGAAACCTTGTCCCTGATCGAAAAAGTGCGCTATGACGCCCTGTTTACCTTTATTTTTTCTCCCCGGGTGGGTACGCCTGCTGCATCTATGGAGGATCCCACTCCCAAAGAAGAGAAAAATCGCCGGTTCGATAAACTCTGTGCCCTGCAAAACAGCATTTCTGAACAGATCCACAGCGAATATATTGGAAAAACCTTCCGCTGCCTGGTAGATGGCAAAGACGGCGGACTGCTCACCGCCCGCACCGAAGGCGGCAGACTGGTTCGATTCTCCGGCGATGACTGCCTGATCGGCCGTTTTGTCCCCATTTGCGTCACCGGCTCCTCCACGTGGAGTCTTACCGGCGAGTCGGAAGCAAAAAGCGACATCTGAAACCTTACAGAAAAGGATTGGATATTATGGCTAAATCCGAAAATGCACTGACACCGATGCAGATACAGTACCAGCGCATCAAAGAGCGCAATCACGATTGCATTCTGTTCTTCCGGTTGGGCGATTTCTACGAAATGTTTAACGATGATGCCGTCACGGCATCCCGGGAGCTGGACCTGACTCTGACCACCCGGGATCGGGGCAAACCCAAGGAAGAGCAGACCCCGATGTGCGGTGTTCCTTACCACAGCGTAGATGCCTACATTGCCCGACTGGTGCAGCGGGGCTACAAGGTAGCGATCTGCGAACAGATGACAGATCCCACCACCACAAAAGGCCTTGTGGAACGGGAAGTGACCCGGATCGTTACTCCTGGCACTGTTACCGAAAGCTGTATGCTGGAAGAGAGCAAAAATAACTATTTCAGCTGTGTTTACGGGGAAAATGGTGGTTTTGGTGTGGCTTTTTGTGATATTTCTACCGGATCTTTCTATGTCACCACCTGTGCCGACGCCGCCTCTGCCGCTTCCGAACTGGGACGCTTTGCGCCTGTGGAGGTCTTGCGGTTTGGCAGCGATGTCCATTGTCCCATTTTGGATGAGGCCCTGTTTTTGCGATTAAAGTGCTGCGTAAATGAGGGCTTGCCGGAGCAGTTTTCCTATGACGCTGCAGTCACGCTGTTGGAGAAACATTTCCGGCGGGAGCTGGCAGAACTGGAGCTGATCGGCCACGATCACGCCACCACAGCCGCCGGCGCGCTGCTGCAGACATTACTGACTCTGCAAAAAAACGACTTGGCTCATATCCGCGCGTTGGAGTACTACACCAGCGGAAAGTTTATGGAACTGGATCTGGATGCCAGGCGGAATCTGGAACTGGTGGAAACTCTGCGTTCCAAAGAGAAAAAGGGCACCCTTTTATGGGTTCTGGACAAAACAAAAACCGCTATGGGAGGCCGTATGCTTCGCTCCTGGTTGGAAAAGCCGCTGCTGGATCCTGTGCAGATCGGACGGCGGCACTCTGCGGTGGAAGAGCTGGTCAGCAATACCATCTGCCGCAGTGAACTGACTGAAGCGCTGAAGGGCATTTCCGATTTTGAGCGGGTAATGACCCGAATCGTAACCGGAACAGTCAACGGCAGAGACCTCTTAGGTCTTGCCAGTGGTCTGCGGGCGCTACCGGATGTGAAAAAGCAGCTTTCCTTGTTGGAAAGTCCCCTGCTGCAAAAACTGAATGAATCTATCGACGATCTGGCGGATTGCGCCGATCTTATTGAAAACGCCATCGACCCCGATGCCCCGCTGACCATCCGTGAGGGTGGCATTATCCGCCCCGGTTTTAATATGGAGGCCGACCGTCTGCGGGATATTATGAACGGCGGCAAGGGTACTCTGCTTGCCATCGAGGCCGCGGAGAAAGAAAAGACCGGCATCCGCACCCTGAAGGTCAGCTACAACCGGGTTTTCGGCTACTATATTGAGGTTTCCAAATCTTTTGTAGATCAGGTGCCTATGCACTATATCCGTAAACAAACGCTGACAAACTGTGAACGCTACATCACTCCGGAGCTGAAGGAGCTGGAAGATCAGGTTCTGGGCGCAAAGGATCGCCTGAACACCTTGGAATATCAGCTCTTTAACGCCCTGCGGGAGCATCTTGCCCAGCAGGCTGCCCGGGTACAGGCCACTGCCGCCGCCGTTGCCGCGGTGGATACCCTCTGCTCTTTGGCAACGGTTGCCATCCAGCACAACTATTGCCGTCCGGAGATTTCTCTGGATAGGGGCATTTTTATTACCGACGGACGCCACCCTGTGGTGGAAGTGATGCTGAAGGATTCCCTGTTTGTGCCTAACGATACCCGACTGGACTGTGGGGAGAATCTGGTCTCCATCATCACTGGCCCCAATATGGCCGGTAAATCCACCTATATGCGTCAAGTAGCGTTGATCGTGCTAATGGCGCAGATTGGCTCTTTCGTGCCTGCCCGCAGCGCCCGGATCGGTATTGTGGACCGGGTATTCACCCGGATCGGTGCCAGCGATGACTTAGCCTCCGGTCAATCCACCTTTATGGTGGAAATGTCCGAAGTGGCATCCATCCTGAAATACGCCACCTCCAAGAGTCTGCTGATTTTGGACGAGATCGGCAGAGGCACCTCTACATACGACGGAATGTCCATCGCCCGTGCGGTGCTGGAATATGCTGCCAACACCAAAAAGCTGGGAGCAATGACCCTGTTCGCCACCCACTATCACGAGCTTTCCACCCTGGAAAATAAGCTTCCCAACGTGAAGAATTACAATATTGCCGTGAAGAAGCGGGGCGACCAAATGATTTTCCTGAGAAAAATCGTCCCCGGTGCCACCGATGACAGCTACGGTGTGGAAGTAGCCAAGCTGGCGGGACTTCCCAACGCGGTAATAAGCCGCGCACGAGAAATTTTGGAAGAACTGGAATCAGAAAACGGCGTTGTGCACGCAACTGCCCCAGTCCAGCCCCAGGATGATCAGCTCAGTATGTTGGATCTGCGCAGCCAGCAGGTCTGCGATGCGCTTTCAGCGATCTCAGTGGAAACCCTTACGCCCATTGAGGCGATGAACGAGCTTTACAAGCTGAAGAAAATGCTGGAATGACTATGAGAATGCTCTATATCACCCTTTCTAAAAAAGAAACCCGCCTGGCCTGGTGCGTTGCTGCAGGATATATTGCCCTTTGTCTGGGAATCTCCCGCCTGCCCACTTCCCTGTTTTTCCTGTTCGGACTTGCGGCAGCGGCAGGTGTGGCGACAGTCTTTTTCCTGTTCCGCCGTTTCTGGCAGGAAACCTGGCAGGGTTTGGGCTTCACCGGAAAAAACCTTCTCTGGAAGCCGCTGCTAGCGGCGCTGCTTTCCAATGTTCTGTGCACAGTGATAAACGATCTGTTTATGTTCTACGGCATCGGATACTTTACTATGACCGGGTTTGGTCCGCTTTTGTGGGACATCCGTAGCGTGATGCTGGCAAAGCTGTGGAGCAGTCCTTATCTGCCAGCCTTTGTGGTGATCTTCCTGATCCCGGTGGTGGAGGAGTTTTTCTTCCGGGGCGTGATCTTCGGCAGTCTTTACAGTAAGAACTCAGTTCTGGCGGTCATTCTCTCGACCTTGCTTTTTGCCGCATTCCGAACATTTTTGTTCACCGCTGTTTTCTGCGAAGCAGAATATCTGTCTTTGTACTTTCTGCAGTTTATCCCCCGCTCTTTGTTTGCCTGCTGGCTGTACACATCCACAGATTCCCTTGCTGCTCCCATTTTGATGCATATGATCTGCAATACCGTTTTGATTTTCTTTACATACTGATTTTTTGAGGACTTTTATGACCAAACAAACCTTTCTGCGCCATTCCCTATCCCGGAAAGAGCTTCACTGGGGCTTTCGGTATTTACTGTTTCAGCTGATCTTTCTGCCCAGGCTGCTCAGCGCGCTGAACTGGGCGCTGGATATTCCCCTGACCGCAGCTGTATCCAATTTCCTTTACTTTAGCATCAATTTCATAGCTGTAATGCTGATTTTTCGGCAGTATCTGACCCAGTTTCTGACAGTAGATTGGGAGCAGATCGGTCGCATTGCTTTGATGGCTGTGGGACTGTTTATCCTTTATGAGATCGTCAGTTGGGGACTCGGTTGGCTGCTAATGCAGCTGGATCCCCACTTTACCAACGTCAACGACCAAAGTGTCGCGCAGCTGACGGGTCAGAATTTCTGGCTGATGCTTGTGGGCACAGTGATCCTGGTGCCTGTGGCGGAAGAGACCTTTTACAGGGGTCTGCTGTTTCGGGGGCTGTATGACCGCTCCCCAGCTGCTGCTTGGATCCTTTCTGTAGCGGTTTTCGCCCTGATCCACGTTGTCAATTATATCGGCATCTATCCCCCGGCAACCCTTGCCCTTTGCTATTTGCAGTACATCCCCGCCGGCCTCTGTTTGGCTGCTGCCTACAGATTTACCGGCTCTGTTATCACACCCATTTTGATCCACGCCGCAGTCAATCTGCTCGGCACTTTGGCAATGAGGTAAACATTATGGCTAAAATCATTCAACTTTCCCAGCACGTGGCCAATTTAATCGCTGCCGGCGAGGTGGTGGAGCGTCCTGCTTCCGTGGTAAAGGAACTGCTGGAAAACGCGGTGGACGCCGGTGCAAAGAAGGTTACCGTTGAAATTCAAAACGGCGGTATGACCTTCCTGCGGGTCACAGACGACGGCTGCGGTATGACCCCAGAAGACGCAAAAACCGCTTTTTTGCGCCACGCCACTTCTAAACTGCGCACCGCCGAAGACCTTGCCGCCATTGAAACTATGGGTTTCCGCGGCGAAGCCCTGGCCGCTATCGCTTCTGTCAGCCGTATCGATCTGCTGACGAAAACAGCAGACAACCTGTCCGGCACATCACTGCATTTGGAGGCAGGTAAAATCACAGAAGAAACAGAGGCAGGATGCCCCGGCGGCACTACCATTATTGTACGGGATCTGTTTTACAACACCCCTGCCCGGATGAAATTTATGAAATCCGACACAGTTGAAGGCGGCAGAGTGGCATCCGCTGTGCAAATGCAGGCTCTTGCCCACCCAGAAGTGGCATTTACCTTCATCCGGGACGGCAAACAAATCCTTGCCACCCCCGGAAACGGTCAGCTGCAGGCGGCTGTTTACTGCGTTTACGGCAGAGACTCTGCCCGGATGGCAGAAGTTAACAGCCGTTGGGAAAGCTACACCCTTACCGGCTTCATCTCCAAGCCCACCGACGCCCGCCCCAGCCGGGCAATGCAAACCTTCTTTGTGAATGACCGACCGGTCAAATCCCGGCTGCTGATAGCTGCACTGGAGGAAGCCTACCGCAATCAGATTATGGTGGGCAAATTTCCTGCCTGTGTGCTGCACCTGCGGCTGCCGGCAAATGCAGTGGATGTAAACGTTCACCCTGCCAAGACGGAAGTAAAATTTCTGTCAGAAAAAGCGGTCTTTGACTGTGTCCATTATGGCGTGCTGGCTGCGCTGAATAAGCAGACCGACCGCCCGCAGGTGCAGTTCAAGAAAGACAGCAAGCACCTCCCCGGCCCCTTCTCTGAGGGGAACAGCACAGCACGAGCCGTGCCTGGGAGCGTGTCCCACCCTGCTGCCGCCGCTCCCTCTGCCTCTGCGGTGCACTTCACTCAAGGGGGAAAGCAAGAAAGTTTTTTCCGCACTATGACCGCAGAGGAGTACAGAAATTTCTCCACGGTTATTCAGGATGCGCCCCAACCGAAACCTGCTGCTGCCGCTGCCACGGTTCTGGCTGTAGAGCGACAGGCGACCCCGCTCCGGGAAACAGTGCTTGTTCCGGATGTAGTATCTCCTGCGCCCCAAAAAACAGCACAACTGCCACTGCCTGAAGAGCCGGAACAGATTTCCCTGGCAATGCCCGCAGAAATTCCCTGGCGGATGGTGGGTGAGCTGTATCACAGCTACGTGATTGTGGAGCAGGGAGAAGAAGCTTTCATCATCGATAAACACGCTGCCCACGAGCGAATCCTCTTTGAAAAGCTGAAAGCAAAACAAGAGGTCATTTCTTCTCAGCTGCTTCTGACACCTGTATCCGTCCGGTTAAGCGCCGAAGCGGCCGCTGAGCTGCTGAATAACGCCAAGCTTTTGAAGGAGCTGGGCTTTGAAATGGAGGATTTTGGGGATAATACGGTTCTGCTGCGGCAGATTCCTATGGATTTAAGTCCCGATGCTGCTGCGGAAGCCGCTGAAGCATTGGCTGCTGACCTTTTGGCAGGCCGCAGAGAGTCGGCAGATACCGTCCGGGACGAGCTGCTGCACACCGTTGCCTGCAAAGCTGCCATCAAAGCCGGCTGGCTGAATGATGAGAAAGAATTGCTGGCATTGGTGAAGCAGGTAATGGCAGACGAAAATCTGAAATACTGCCCTCACGGCAGGCCTATCTGTGTGACCTTAAGCAAAAAGCAACTGGAAAAGCAATTTAAACGAACTTAACAAGAAGGAGGCAATCCCCAATGAACAATATTATATGTATCGCGGGGCCCACTGCCTCCGGTAAAACTGCGCTGGCCGTGGAGCTGGCAAAAGAACTGAACGGCGAGGTCGTTTCCTGCGACTCTATGCAGGTCTACAAGCGGATGGACATTGGCACCGCTAAGCCCACAGCAGAAGAAATGCAGGGCATCGTCCATCATATGATCGATGTTGCCGAGCCCTGGGAGGATTTTTCCGTCAGCCGCTACTCCAAAATGGCTGCTCCCATCGTAGACAGTATCCTTTCCCGGGGAAAAACCGCCATCATTGCCGGCGGCACCGGGCTTTATATGGACAGCCTGATCAAAGGCAACGATTTTGCCCCCTTCCCCTCTACAGGAATGCGGGAAAAGCTGGAACAGCAGGCAGACAAAGAAGGTATGGACGCTATGAAAGCCTTGCTTTTGTCCATCGACCCGGAGGCGGCAGTGCGCATTCACGACCGCAAGCGGCTGATCAGGGCACTGGAGGTTTACTACGAAACCGGCGAGACGATCACCGAACACAACCGCAGGACCCAAGCTGCTCCGCCAAAGTATTCCCCTTTGTGGCTGGGCCTTGACTTTGCACAGCGGGCAGAATTATACAGCCGCATTGATCTGCGGGTGGATATTATGCTGGAAATGGGGCTGATGGATGAGATCCAACGCCTGCTTGTCTCCGGCATTCCTGCAAAGGCAACAGCAATGCAAGCCATTGGCTACAAGGAGTTTGTGGATGCGCTGGATGGCAAACTCACCGTTTTTGAAGCTGCAGAGCAGGTGAAACAAGCCTCCCGCCGGTATGCCAAGCGGCAGCTGACCTGGTTCAGGCGAAATCCCAATATGCATTGGCTCACCCGTCACGCAGGCGACAATGCCGATGAAATTCTTGCAAAAGCCCGACAGGTTCTGCACGAATCCGACAACTGAAAAATGCTAACATAGGTATGTCCAAAATAAACGGCATTCTTAAAAATTTTTTTGAGAATGCCCAACAAAAGAAAGAGGGTATACATATGTCAGATACGATCAATTTACAGGACGCCATTTTGAAGGAAGTACGCCGGGACAAGATTCCGGTGACGCTGTTTCTGATGAACGGCTTCCAGCTCCGGGGGATCATTACCGGATACGACAGCTTCGTGGTGGTGCTTGTCAGTGACGGCAAGCAGCAAATGATCTACAAGCACGCCATCTCCACCTTGGCACCGATGAAGCCGCTGAAAGCCGCATCCCCTACCCCATAAGCAGCGCATGAAGGGCGACGGAGCAATACCGCCGCCCTTTGCGCATAAATTGGGGAAGTTATTGCTGCGTTTCGGTAACATTACAGCCCGATGAACGGAAATTTAAAAAGACAGAGGAGCAAAACTATGTCCATCACCGAAAATGTTCAGAAAATCAAAAAACAGATGAAATGCGCTGCCATTGCCGCAGGGCGGGACCCGGCTGAAATCATTCTCTGCGCCGCCACCAAAATGAACGGAGCCGAGGCTGTCCGGGAAGCCATCCGGGCAGGTGTCACAGTATGCGGAGAAAATCGGGTGCAGGAACTGACACAAAAGCTGGCGGAAAATGCCTATGAAGGCGCAGATGTCCATTTTATCGGTCACCTTCAGACGAACAAAGTCAGGCAAGTGGTGGGAAAAGTATCCCTGATCCAAAGTGTGGACCGACAGAGACTGTTGGATGCCATACAGGCAGAGGCTGCCCGTCAGGGCATCGTGCAGGACGTTCTTTTGGAGGTGAACATCGGAAACGAAGAAAGCAAAAGCGGATTTACCAAAGAGGAAATTCCGGAAATTGTAGAAAATCTTTCGCTATATCCCAACATTTGTCTGCGTGGATTGATGGCAATTCCCCCGATTTGCCAAAATCCGGGAGATAACCACAAATTTTTTCAAGAAATGTGCAACCTTTCTGTTGACATAACGGCAAAAAAAAGCGATAATGTATGCGTGGGAATTCTGTCAATGGGAATGTCCGACGATTTTGCAGATGCAATTTCCTGCGGAAGTACTATGATCCGCTTGGGCACCGCCATTTTCGGGCAGAGAAATTACACCCAATCCCATCCGTAAAGATGTAAAGATACAGGAGGAAATACATTATGAGTTTTTGGGATCGTCTGAAGCCGTTCACCCAGCCCTACGCTGAGGATGAGTACGATGAGTACGAAGAAGATGAAGTAGTCGAAGGTTTTGAGGAAGTTTCTGCTCCCTCCCGTCCACGCCGGACTCCCGCCTTCAGTTTCTCCTCGGAAGAGGGGTCTGCCAGCAGCGCACCTGCATCCTCCGGCAAATCTGCCGGTTTTAGCGGTCAGGTGGTCAATATGGGCAGCAAGCAGGAGGTCGTTCTGTTCCATCCTGCCAACTTTAACGATACTTCCACCGCAGCAGACCACCTGCGCAACAAGAAAGCAGTTATCGTGAACATGGAAAATGTGGATAAGGCTATGGCCCGCCGCGTGGTGGACTTTCTGTCCGGCTGTGCATATGCAGTAGATGGCAAGGTTAAAAAGGTAGCGCAGTCCACTTATCTGTTCTGCCCCCACAACATGGATGTGGTAGGCGATTTGGAAAATCTGCAGAGCGAAGTCGAAAGCTACGTCTGAGACCCCCGCGGAAAGGATAAGCTATGAGTACACCGCAGCGACCTATGATGACGCCCCAGCAGATCGAGCAGATCTCCTTCAGCCGCGCCACCTTTGGCGGCTATGATATGCAATCTGTGGATGCGTTCCTGGAACCATTAACCGAAGATTATTTGACCCTTTATAAAGAAAATGCTCTGCTTAAGAGCAAGATGCGAATTCTGGTTGCCAAGCTGGAAGAATACCGCAATAACGAAGCATCTATGAAGGATGCGATTATCAACGCGCAAAAGACATGCGATATGATGGTCAAAGAGGCAGAAGCAAAATGCGCCCAGATGCTGGGCGAGGCAAACGCTACCGCCATTGAAAACACCAAAAACACCGACGCCCTCATCGCAGAGGAAGAAGCCCGGGTCAACGAGGCCCGCAAGGTTGCCGTTGAGAAGATCGACCAGTTGGAAGGAGAGCTTCGCAGCTGTATTCAGGCCCTGAATCGGATCAAATCCGCCAACCGCCCTGTTCTACCTGCTGTCTATGATTACGACAAGGAACCGGACAAGGACACAAAGGATGCGTATGCCGATGCTGTAGCCGATGAGATTTCTGCTAATTTGGCCGCCATTATGGGCACCACAGAGGATGTGGCCCCCAAAGCAGCGCCCTATCACCCCGCTTCCGACACCACCGGCAAATTCCAGGGTTTGGAAAAGCATTTCGGTGATGCCGCCCGGGGCAACAAATAAACAACGCAATGACGAGGACAGGTGAACGTCCCCTCTTATCTTCAGAGAGCTGCCATTTTGGTGCGAGGCAGCGATAACGAGTCGTTCATATCACCTCTGAGCAGCGCACCGACAATGTAGGCTGCGCCGGCTTGCGCCCGATACCGCGCACACGAGTGCCGTCAAAAGACGGAATGAGAGTGGTACCGCAGAGGTATGTTACGCCTTTGTCTCTTGCAAAAGGGACAAAGGCGTTTATTTTTATGACTATTCAAATGGAGGTAAATTCCAATGGAATACAAAAACACCATCATCACCCCGAAGAC
>CAYVSU010000006.1:0-24331 GCA_964454215.1 uncultured Oscillospiraceae bacterium
CACTACTATGGCAAGCACCATGTGTTCAAGACCAAGTCCGGCGCCCAGGATGCCCACGAAGCTATTCGTCCCACGCACGTGGAATTAGACCCGGAGCGGATTCAGAGCAGCCTGACCAAGGAGCAGTACAAGCTCTATAAGCTGATATGGAGTCGGTTTTTGGCATCCCAGATGGCAAACGCCGTTTATGACACAGTGGCCATCGATGCCGAGTGCGCCGGCCACGTGTTCCGCGCCAACCATCAGAGCCTGAAATTTGCCGGTTTTATTGCCGTTTACGAAGAGGGGCGCGACGATGAAACGGAAGCAACCGACAGTCCCTTGCCGGACCTCCAGGTCGGCGAGAGCGCAACTTGTGCCAAAAGCGAAAAAGAGCAGCATTTTACCCAGCCCCCCGCCCGATATACTGAGGCAACGCTTGTGAAGGCGATGGAAGAAAAAGGCGTTGGCAGACCTTCCACCTATGCCACAATTGTTTCCACCATTCAAGACAGGGAATATGTGGTGAAGGCCGATAAGCGTTTGGCACCCACACCGCTGGGTGAAGTGGTCAACAGCTTGATGATGGATCGATTCCAGGATATCATCGATGTGGAATTCACGGCCGGTATGGAAAATCAGCTGGATGCAGTGGAAGAGGGCAAGCGGGACTGGAAGGATCTGCTGAGCCAGTTCTATGCCGGCTTCCATCGGGAGCTGGAAGAAGCGGAATCCGCTTTGGAAGGCACCCGCTTGAAAGTGCCGGAAGAGGAAACAGAAGAAGTTTGTGAGCTATGCGGCAGAAAAATGGTGGTTAAGGTGGGCCGCTTTGGCAAGTTCCTTGCTTGCCCCGGCTGGCCGGAGTGTAAAAACACCAAGCCTATCGTCGAACGGATGCCTGGTCGCTGCCCCAAGTGCGGCACCGGACTCCTCAAACGTAAGTCCAAGCGGGGCTATGCTTACTACGGCTGCGAAAAGGGTGCGGCCTGCGGCTTTATGAGTTGGGATGTGCCTACGGAACTGGATTGTCCGATTTGCGGCAATACGATGTTCAAAAAAGCCGGCCGAGGCCGCCAAAAGGCATTCTGCATTAACGAGCATTGCGCAAATTTCCTGCCGGAGGACAAACGGGGCTATTATAAGAAGAAAACCGACGAATCCACCGATGAGAAGAAGACAAAAAAACCTGCCGCCAAGAAGAAGGGGGCAACAAAATGATCAAGGTTAAAGTCATTGGTGCCGGTCTTGCGGGCAGCGAAGCGGCATGGCAGCTTGCCCAACGGGGTATTTGTGTGGAACTTGTTGAAATGAAGCCCCACAAAAAGACACCTGCTCACCACTCAGACGATTTTGCGGAATTGGTCTGCTCCAACTCCCTGCGGGGCGACCGGCTGGAAAACGCAGTGGGACTTTTGAAAGAGGAACTGCGTCGCTGCGGCAGTCTGATTATAGAATGTGCTTTGGAAACCCGTGTGGAAGCTGGCGGCTGTTTGGCGGTTGATCGGGAAGGCTTTGCAAAAAAGGTCACCGAAAAACTGAAAAGTCATCCGAATATCACCGTCGTCTCTCAGGAGATCACGGAGATCCCGGAAGGTCCTGTGATCATTGCTACCGGCCCGTTGACCTCTGATGCGCTGTCCAAAGCGATCGGAGAGTACTTCGGCGAAGGTTATTTGCATTTCTTTGATGCGGCGGCACCATTGGTCACCGCGGAGTCTGTAGATATGGAGCTTGCCTGGTGGCAGAGCCGCTATGACCGGGGGACGCCGGATTATGTAAACTGCGCAATGGATCGGGAGCAATATGAGGCCTTTATCAAAGAGTTGGTTTCCGCGGAGGAAGCAGAGGTCCACGGCTTTGAAGACAAGAATGTCTTTGAAGGATGTATGCCGGTAGAGGTTATGGCGCGCCGGGGGTTTGAAACCCTGCGTTACGGTCCGTTGAAGCCGGTGGGCCTTACAGATCCCAAAACCGGGAAGGAGCCCTATGCTGTGGTGCAGCTGCGGCAGGACAATGCCGCCAAGAGCGTATATAATTTGGTGGGTTTTCAAACGCATCTGAAGTTTGGCGAACAGAAGCGGGTGTTTACTATGATCCCTGCTTTAAGAAATGCGGAATTCGTTCGTTACGGTGTGATGCACCAAAACACATTTCTGCAAAGTCCCAAGCTGCTGGACCGTTTCTATGCGGACCGCCGCAATCCTTTGGTGGCTTTTGCCGGGCAGATGACCGGTGTAGAAGGTTATGTGGAGAGTGCGGCATCGGGGTTTTTAGCTGCGGTGGCTATGGCTGCCAAAGTGTGCGGCAGAGAAGTGCCTGAATTTCCCAGAACGACTGCCATCGGTGCGCTGGGACTTTACATAAGCGACAGTTCTATCGAAAACTTCCAGCCAATGAATATCAATTTCAGTATTATTTCCCCTCTGGAGCAGAGGATCCGCAAAAAATCCGAGAAAAATTTGGCCATTGCCAATCGGTCACTTGCTGTGATCGACGAAATGATAGCCAAGGGATTGTAAAGAAAGAGGTGCGGTTATGAGAATTATTTTGGATGCAATGGGCGGCGATTATGCGCCGGAAGCACCGGTTTTGGGTGCAATCGAAGCAGCAAAACGGTATGACAGCAAGATCACTCTGGTGGGACGTGGCGAGGAGATCTTGAATGTCCTGCGGAAAAACGGCTTTAACGATCTGCCTGCGGGTATTGAGATCGCCAATGCTGATGATGTGGTGGATATGCACGATGATCCTGCCAAGGTTATTCACAAACGGAAAAATTCTTCTATGGTCATCGGCTTGAAAATGCTTGCTGACGGCGAAGGCGATGCTTTCATTTCTGCTGGCAGTACTGGCGCGCTGCTCACTGGCGCAACATTGATCGTCAAGCGGGTCAAGGGCGTTCGCCGGGCAGCGATGGGTCCTGCTATGCCCAATAAGGCCGGTGGCAAGACCGTGATTGTGGACTGCGGTGCCAACGCCGAATGTACACCGGAATTTCTGCTGCAGTTTGGCTTGATGGGATCCTTGCACGCAAAGAAGACCTATGGAATCGAAACCCCCAAGGTGGGCCTTTTGAACATTGGTACAGAGGATTCCAAGGGCACTCCCCTGCAGAAGGATGCCTATGCACTGCTGACCCAAGCGCATGAGCAGGGTCTGCTCAATTTTGTTGGCAATGTTGAGGCACGGGATGTGCCGCTGGGTGCAGTGGATGTGGTGGTTTGCGACGGCTTTTCCGGAAATGTTCTGCTAAAGTCCATTGAAGGCACCGCTATGTTTATGGGCAGCCTGATGAAGCATAAGATATTTAAACGTAACATCTTCTCTATGCTGGGCTATTTGTTGTGCAAGAAGGGCGTCAATGAAGTGATGGGAATGCTGGATTATCGTACCATCGGCGGCACGGAGTTCCTTGGCATCAAGAAGCCTGTTATTAAGGCTCACGGTGCCTCTGATGCAGTTGCCTTCGTCAGTGCCATCCGGCAGGCTCAGGAGGCGGCGGGTGGTAACATTTCCGCTGAGCTGGAGCGTGGACTTCAGAAGCTCTCAGCTGTTAAGGAGTCAGAAGTATGATCAAGGAACTGGAAAAGGCCATTGGCTATCGGTTCAGAAATATTACCTTGCTGCAAAATGCCCTTGCCCATTCCTCCTATGCCAATGAGCGTTGGCATAACAGTCTTATGAGTAACGAGCGGCTGGAATTTTTTGGAGACTCCATTTTGGGTATGGTAGTGGCAGATCATCTGTATCGCAATTTCCCGGACCGCCCGGAAGGCGAACTGACCCGAATGCGGGCGGATATGGTTTGCGAGCCGTCTTTGGCGCAGATTGCCCATAGGATCGGTCTTGGCGAGCATCTTTTGCTGGGCAAAGGCGAGGAGCAGGGCGGCGGCAGAAGCCGGGAGTCTATTTTGGCAGATGCAGTGGAATCGGTAATCGCGGCTTGCTATTTGGATGGCGGTATGGATGCGGCTGTGGGCTTCGTTCAGCGGTTTGTTTTGAGCAATGTGCCTGTTAACAAGCTGAAAAACGCGGATTATAAAACCGCTTTGCAGGAGCTGGTGCAGCAAAAGAAAAATCAGATCCTTGCCTATCAGCTCATCGGCGAAAGCGGCCCGGATCACGACAAACAATTCCAGGTGGAGCTGACCCTTAACGGTACTGTTGTTGGCACCGGTATTGGCAGCAGCAAGAAGCGGGCGGAGCAGGAAGCTGCCAGAATCGCTTTGGAAGCGCTAAGTAAATAAATTAACGAAAAATAAAAATAATGTGGAAACCTCCCTGCAGTTGTGATATAATCACAGAAAACTGACAGGGAGGTTGCTTTATGCAGTTTTTACATTTTTTGGAAAAGATCCGTATGCCGTGGCTGAACGATCTGATGTTGGGAATTACATTTTTTGGTGAAGAAACCGCATTCTTGGTCATTGCACTGATTGTTTTTTGGTGTGTGGATAAGTATCACGGCTATTATATGCTGGGCGTTGGCCTGTTTGGCAATATGGCAAACCAGTTCCTGAAGATTCTTTGCCGGATTCCCAGACCCTGGGTAAAGGACAGCGGTTTTCAGCCGGTGGAAGATGCTATTGGGGAAGCCACCGGTTATAGCTTTCCCAGCGGACACAGCCAAACGGCGGTGGGAACCTTCGGTTGTATCGCTGCAACGCAGAAAAATCGGATCATTCGGGGTATCTGCATTGCGATGATGATCTTGGTACCTTTCTCCAGAATGTACTTGGGCGTCCACACCCCTGAGGATGTGCTGGTGGGTGGCGGCATGGCGCTTTTGATGGTGCTTGTCTTCCGTCCGCTGATGCTGGGCAGGGGAAAGAAGAATATTCCCTGGATGTTTGCGGCTATGCTGGTTCTTAATGTGGCATATCTGCTGTATGTCCACCTGTATTCCTTCCCGGCGGAAGTGGATGCAGAGAACTACGGTCACGCGGTGGAAAACGGTTATACCTTCCTGGGCTGCTTTGTGGGTATTCTGATCATTTGGTTTGCTGACGAGAAAAAGCTACGCTTTTCCACAAAAGCAGTTTGGTGGGCACAGATTCTGAAGGCTGTTCTTGGCCTTGTGGCGGTGCTGATCGTAAAAGAGGGAATGAGAAGTCCGCTGGAAGCCATCTGCGGCAGTGCGCTGATCGCACGGGCAGTGCGTTACTGTCTGATCGTTGTGGTGGCAGGTATCGTTTGGCCGTTGACCTTCTCTTGGTTTGGTAAGTTGGGTAACAGAAAGGAAAATACAAAATGAATACGATCCGGGTAAAAAGGATATCTGAAAATGCGATCTTGCCGACTTACGGCTCTGCGGAAGCGGCGGGCGCGGATCTGTACGCCTGCCTGGATACTTCTGTAACCATTGAGCCTGGTGAGACAGCGTGGATCGGCACAGGCATTGCGTTGGAAGTACCGAAAGGTTGCGCAGGTCTTGTGTTTGCCCGCAGCAGTATGGGGGCCAAACGGGGGTTGGCACCTGCCAATAAAGTTGGTGTTATCGATAGTGACTACCGGGGTGAAATACGGGTGGTTCTTTTAAACCATAGCAAGCAGCCTCAAACTGTGGAACACGGCGAGCGGGTTGCACAGTTCCTTGTTACCCCTGTTTTGACACCTGTGTATGAGGAAGTGGACGAACTGACGGAAACCACCCGAGGAACCGGCGGCTTCGGATCCACAGGCAAATAAGAGTATGCGCAAGGAGGCTTGACGGAAAATGTCTGAAAGTAATGTCCACGCAGTTTTGCGTGTGGATTTTAATAACAAAACGCTGGAAAACCGTGTTGATAACGGCGTTTCCGGTGCGGCGGTAAATACTGCGTATTGCAAAAGCTATAATGGTAGCACTGCCCTTTATATCGATGGAGAACTGAATCCGGGTTATATCACTTTTGACCTTTCAAAGGTGGAGGGGTTTGACCTTTCCCGGGATGATTTTACGGTAAGCCTATGGTTTCGGGGTATCCGGGGAGGTTTGAATCACTGGCTGGGTGCAGCCGATAAGGTCAAACTCGGTACGGTAGTGGATATGCCTCCTCAGAACTACGGTGGGGTGCTTTGGACAAACCGCGACGAATCCAATAAGGAAAATTCCGGCTTTTGCGCAGTTGCACTGCCGCAGCACCAGTTTTTGACGGTTGGTGTCAGTGATGGGCAGGGAAACCATAAGACCCTGGACGGAATGCAGACTGCTATCGATAATCGCTGGCACAAAATCACTGTCAGCGTAGACCGCAGCGGCCTTCTGTGCGTGTATGTGGATGCGGTTCTTTGCCGCCAGCAGGATATTTCCGGCGAGAAGGGTCAGACTTTGGGTTGCAACGCCATTAGCTTTGGAGCAGACCTGTTGGGTCACTATGGCCTGCAATTCAGCTGCATTGACGATATTGCGGTCTGTGCAGGAGCACTTTCTGAGCAGGAGATCCTGGATTCCTATTATGTCGAAAAACTGGCGGGGCTGTCCTTTGAGGCACAGCAGCGTATGGCATTAGCGGGTCCTGAATATACGCAACAGATGAAAGCGACGCTCTGTGAGGTTAGAGAACTCATTGGGGCAAAGCAGGGAACGGTCAGCGGCAGTGAGGCAAAGCAGCTGTGCGCTGAGCTGAAAGCAGCACTGGATGCGTTCCTGTTGGCGCCGGAAAAGGATGCTAAAATGGTCAGCCTGATGCTGGGCGATATCCACATCGCTTTGAAAGATGATCCGACCTCTAAGGCGTTGGCAGACTTTTTCCAGGATGCTGCCTGCAGCGGCTATCGGGTGGACAATCTGATCAATGCCGGTGATTTGGGAAACAGCTCTGCTCCTGTGGCATTGCATAATTATTTCAACTGTATGGATTCGCTGATGGATCGCTATGATCTCAAGTGGAATGTGATCACTTCCCTTGGTAACCATGACATCCAATATACCAATCCTGAGGAAAACTATCAGAAGAGTGTCCCTGCCTATTGGGAACGTTTGGTGCCTTATATTTCGAATGATCCCGCCAAGCGGGTTTACGGAGACGGCAAGCTGGATTCCACAACCTTCCAAATCGATGAAAAAACCGGGTGGATTTTAAGCTGCAGCTACGCTATGACCTGCGACGGCTACCATTTTGTGGTTATCAATACCGACTATTTGGAGCAGACCGGCTGCAGCAAAAACTGTCGGGACGAAAACGGCAAATGGTCCATTGAGGGCAATCAGCTGGACCCCATCCGTCACGGTCTGTACCTAATGGATTCCACATTGGAGTGGTTGGATAAGACTATGGATACTTACAGCAAGGATGGCAAGCCCATCTTTGTGATCGCCCATTTCCCGTTCATTGATTCCTGCCCGCTGTCCTACTATCGCAGAGTAGTTATTGACGATAACTCCATCGGTAAGCAGGATCATCAGATCCGCTCCATTCTGGCAAGCTATGACAATGTGGTCTATTTTTGTGGTCATCTGCACCATTCTATGGCGGTGGGCGGTCCTGTAGCTGTGGAGACACCCTGCGGTACTGGCTTTACTCAGATCAATATGGCATCTATCAAAAACAGCCAGCGTGGCTATGGTGGCATCCCTGCCGGGTGGATTATGTATGTGTATGACAAAGAGATCGTTCTGCGGGGCAGAGATTTTAAAGATGGTATTTGGCTGACAGAGTATGATCAAGTGATCCCTCTTAAGTAAGAATGAAACAGCCTTAAGAACGGCTGGTACAGGAGCATTTACGAATTGCCTGCAAAAGCCGGCGGATTTTGTGGTTCGTCGGCTTTTATCCAATATGAAAGACGCAATAAATGGAAATTGCACAAGGTTACGATATGTGTTTGATATGCGATAGAATCAAGATGATCCGGGGTGGAACAAACCCGTGGTTTGTCAAGGAATTGGAAACAGGATATGTTGTTATTGGCGACAATCAGCATTTTAAGGGATATACGCTGTTTCTTTGCAAAGAACATAAAAGCGAACTTTTTCAACTGGACCCCACCACAAAAATGAAGTTCTTGGAGGAAATGTCCCTTGTTGCAGAAGCGGTGGCAAAGGCGTTTGGTGCTGAAAAAATGAACTATGAACTGTTGGGCAATGGAGACACCCATCTTCACTGGCATCTGTTTCCCAGAATGAGCGGCGACATTGGACACTATGGCAATGACGGTAAGGGCCCAGTCTGGTGGTACCCAAGAGAGAAGATGTACTGCGCAGAAAACCGTCCGTCGGATACGGAACGGGATAAGATGAAAGCGAAACTGCTTCTGGAATTGGACCGGCTATTATAATGTTGCTATCTTAATTGATAAAAATCTCGGCATCCGCAATGGAATGCCGAGGTTTTGCTTAGTAGAACAGAATATCCGAATACACGGGATAGGGCCAGTAGGATTTGGCTGTGAGCGTTTCCAAAAGGTCTGCATCCTCTCGGGCAGACTGCATCAAAGGAATCGTGACACTGTTGTGATAGTCCAGGGCTTCCCGATTGTCCTTAGGTACGGAATCCAACGCGTCCAGCAGTTTTCCACACTTTTCAAAAAGGGAGTCGCAGCATTCACTCAACTGCTTGGCAAGGGCCATTTCTGTTTTTGTATAAATGCCGATTTTCTCTTTCCGGGCCACGGACTTTGCCAGATCGGATGAATAGGCGAGGGCAGCGGGGAGGATCTGATGCAGGATCATATCCACCATAGTCCGGCCTTCTATGCTGACGGTTTTTCTGTAGGTATCCAAATGAATGGTGTACCGGGCGTGAAATTCGGATTCGTTGAAAATATTGTGCTTAGTTACCAGTGCCACATTCTTTGCGGATACATAGTTCGGCAAAGCCTCAGCGGTAGTCCGCAGGTTGCTCAGACCCCGTCTGGCGGCCTCTTCTTTCCATTCGTCGGAATAACCATCTCCGTTAAAAATGATCCTCTGGTGCTGCGTGAAGGCTTCACAGATGATCTTTTGCAGGGCAGCATCAAAATCTGTGGCTTTTTCCAGTTCGTCGGCAAATTTCCCCAACTCTTCTGCCATAATGGTATTCAGGGCGATATTAGGTCCGGCGATGGACTGAGAGGAGCCCAGCATACGGAACTCAAATTTATTACCGGTGAAGGCAATAGGGGAGGTGCGGTTGCGGTCCGTGGTATCCTTGGGAATGGGAGGCAGCACATCCACACCGATTCGCATCAGCCCCTTCTCAGGGTCGGTATAATTAGAGTTGCGGATAATCGAATCGACAACGGCTGTTAACTCGTCTCCCAGGAAGATGGAAATGATGGCGGGAGGCGCTTCGTTGGCGCCTAAACGGTGATCGTTTCCGGCAAAGGCGACGGTGCAGCGCAGGAAGTCCTGATACTCGTCAATGCCTTTGATGAAAGCGGCCAAAAACAGCAGGAATCGGGCATTCTGCCGGGGTGTCTGACCGGGACTGAAGAGATTTCCGCCGTCATCGGTACAAAGAGACCAGTTGTTGTGTTTGCCAGAGCCGCTGCAGCCAGCAAAGGGCTTTTCGTGGAGCAGGCAGACCAGATCATGCTTTGCGGCGCACTTTTTCATCATCATCATAATCAGCTGATTGGAGTCGCAGGCGTGAGCGGCATTGGAGAAAATAGGAGCCAGCTCGTGCTGACAGGGTGCACCTTCATTGTGCTTGGTTTTGGACAGAACGCCCAGCTTCCAAAGCTGCTCATCCAGATCCTTCATAAAGTTTGCGACCCGGGTACGGATGGTACCAAAATAGTGGTCATCCAGCTCCTGACCCTTAGGTGCGTAGGCACCGAACAAGGTTCTACCGGTGAGTCGCAGATCCTCGCGCTGGGCGTATAATGCTTTGGGGATCAGAAAATATTCCTGCTCTGCACCGACACTGACCTGCACCCGTTGTGTGCAGTCATCGCCGAATAGCCGCAGAATACGGATAGCTTCTTTGGAGACCTCATCCAGCGAGCGAAGCAGCGGCGTTTTTTTGTCCAGCGCATCGCCGTTGTAGGAGAAAAAGCAAGTGGGGATATAAAGACTGCCGTCTTTCACAAAAGTAAAAGCGGTGGGATCCCAAGCGGTGTAGCCCCGGGCTTCAAAGGTGGCCCGCAGACCGCCGGAGGGGAAAGAACTGGCATCCGATTCGCCCTTGACCAATTCCTTGCCGGAAAACTCCATAATGACCTTGCCGTCACCGGTGGGGGAGATAAAGGAGTCGTGCTTCTCAGCGGTAATGCCGGTCATTGGCTGGAACCAATGGGTGTAGTGAGTTGCACCCTTTTCAATGGCCCAAATCTTCATGGCGTCCGCAATGGCGTTTGCCACTTCCAAAGGCAGGGCTGAGCCGGAGCGAATGCACTGCTTCCAGGCGTTGAATACATCCGGCGCACATCGCTGCTTCATTTCGGCCTCATTAAAGACATCGTTGCCGAATAATTCCGGTACATTCACGACTTTGCTCATACTGACGCATCCTTTCAACCAAAAATCCGACCCTGTACAGCAGGATCCACAATTCATACATATACAAATTTTATGCGAAATGATAAAAAAAAGCAAGGGCGAATTTCACCTTTTTGCTCTTTTATAGAAATCTGTCTGTCAAAAATGGACTGAAAATGTGAATTTTGCAAGAAGAAAGAAAGTTTCGTGCAAAAACGGTTGCAATTTTTACTGTTAGCGCGTATAATGGGCCTAATATCAAGTGCTTTTTCCCGAAAGGATGATGGAAATGCCTGCCTATTCTTGCAGAACAAAGGAAGAACTTTATATGGAGCACAGAAAGCTCCAGCTCCGCTTTGAGGCGTTGAAAGAACAGAATTTGAAACTGGATATGTCCCGCGGCAAACCCAGCAAGTTGCAGCTGGATTTGGTCAGCGATATGCTTGGCATTTTGACGGATCCCGAAGAATGCATCATTGACGGTAATGATAGTCGCAATTACGGCGATTTGGCTGGTCTTGCCTGTGCGAGAGAATACTGGGCTGATGTTTTGGGTTGCAAGCCTTCTCAAACCTTTGTAGGCGGCAACGCAAGTCTTAGCCTGATGCATGATCTGATTACCCGTGCCTATACCCACGGCCTTTTGGATAGCCCCCGCCCTTGGTGCAAGGAGGAAAAGCTGAAGTTTCTCTGCCCCTCTCCCGGTTACGATCGGCATTTCCGTATCACAGAGCATTTGGGTTTTGAACTGATCACCGTTCCTATGACGCCTGACGGGCCGGATATGGATATTGTGGAGCAATATGTGCAGGATCCTGCGGTCAAGGGCATTTGGTGTGTTCCCAAATATTCCAACCCCCAGGGCTATACCTATTCGGAAGAAACGGTAGATCGGTTTGCAAATTTGAAGCCTGCGGCTCCGGATTTTGTGATAATGTGGGATAACGCATACTGCGTTCACGAATTTGATGGCGAGTTTGAGCCCTTCCGGGACATTATATCCCTGTGCGCAGAGGCAGGCAGACCCAATATGGTCTATGAATTTGCCTCCACATCCAAGATCACCTTCCCTGGAGCCGGTATTTCCGTGATGGCATCGTCGGAAGCAAATATTGCTTATCAGCTGAAGCTGGTGGCGGTGCAAACGATTTCCTACGACAAGATCAACCAGCTGCGCCATGTCAAATACCTGAAGAATCGGGAACATACCCTGGAACTGATGAAGCGCCACGCAACCATTATGGCACCCAAGTTTGAAATGGTGCTGTGGAAGCTTCGCCACGAGCTGACCAACAAGGGCATTGCCCACTGGCATCACCCCAAGGGCGGTTATTTCGTCTGCGTGGCAGCAATGCCCGGTACAGCTAAAAAGACACTGGAGATGTGTAAAGAAGCTGGCGTGGTAATGACAGAGGCCGGCGCGACCTATCCCTATGGCATCGATCCGAACGATTCTATGATCCGGATTGCCCCCAGTTTGCCGCCTATTGAGGAGCTGGAGATCGCGATGCAGGTATTTTGTACATGCCTGAAACTAACGGCATTGGAAAAAATGTTGGAAGCAAAGTAACCCAAAGAGGCGGAGAAATCTGCCTCTAAATTATTTCCTATTTACTTTTTGACAAAAATCTTGTAATATAGAGAAAAGGGGGCGTGATTTATGGCAACACCTACAGAATTGTATTACGAAAAGCGGGGCAACATTCTGGTAAAGAATTTGAAAAGCCGCCATTTTGATGCTTTCTTTTGCGCCACCAAGGAAGAAGCACTGAAAAAAGCGCTGGAACTGATCCCTGAGAATGCCACGATAGGCTGGGGCGGCGCTATGAGTTGCCAGCAGATTGGGCTGATGGAGGCGGTAAATACCGGAAATTTCCGCGCCATTGACCGGGATAAGTGCACGACCCTACAGGAGCGGGAACAAGCAATGAGAGATTGCATATTCGCGGATGTGTTTCTCACCGGTGCCAACGCCTTGAGTCTGGATGGGCAGATGGTGAATATCGACGGCACAGGCAACCGAGTCGCCGCAATCATATACGGTCCGAAAACCGTTTTGGTGGTTGCGGGTATGAACAAGGTGATGGATACGCTGGAGGAAGCAGTGCGCCGGGCAAGAACCGTAGCCGCGCCGATGAATCAGCAGCGGTTCCTGCTGGATACGCCCTGCACCGTTACCGGAACCTGCAGTGACTGCAAGCATGAACGGTGCATCTGCAATCAAATCGTAATTACCCGCCATTGCCGACCGGCGGGCAGGATCAAATTTATTATCGTAGGCGAGGAGCTGGGACTGTAAGCTCCGAAATTTGGAGGATAAAATATGCTGAAAAAGCTATGGGCATTTGTGATGCGCCGTTACGGTCTTTTCGCGTATATGTTTTTTGGTGTGTTGACAACGGTTGTCAACTATCTGGTATATTTGCCCTGTTATCTTTGGCTGGGGATTCCGTCTTCTGTCAGCAATATGATCTCGTGGACAGCGGCGGTCACCTTTGCTTTCTTAACCAATAAACCCTTTGTTTTTAAGAGCAATGACTGGTCCAAAGAAGTGGTACTGCCGGAAATTTTCAGATTTTTTATCTGCCGCGCGGGCTCCGGCCTTCTGGAAACATTGATCCTGCTCGCTTTGGTGGACTTCATGCATTGGGACGGCGTCTGGACCAAGCTGATCGTCAGCGGCGGCATCGTGATCTTCAACTATGTAGGCAGTAAGCTTTTGGTTTTCCGTAACAGAAGATGAAAAACTCCCGGTCATATCCGGGAGTTTTTTGTTTGGCTGTGAGCTGTTACAAAAAGTTCATATTATTCATACACGTTTTTCTTGACAGGAAATGGTTGCGCATGGCAAAATGTCTGCAAGAGGAACGCCTTTGCCTACCAGACAAGGACGCTCTTTTTCTAAAAAGGAGGATGGCCGTATGACGCATACGCAAGAAGTAATCGAATACGCCACGCACCATCCTTGTGTGAGGTATCCACGGGAGGGTATCGATCCGGCGTGCACAGTCAGGCGTTTTTGACCGCCACGCTGTGCGCTTACAAAGTATGTCTTGAATCACTATTTTGTACTCGTATTTTGTTTCCGAAATTAATATGTATGAATCTGAATCAAAGCAAGATACGTATGGAGAATTCTATTCTGAGCATTATTCTGATACGGAATGGCGCGAGTCAATGGCGGTGCAGGCGCTCGTAAGCGGTGTGCGTTCATACGATTGGATAGAGAGTGTCGATTATAAAGTGGAATACCCTGTTAACTCGGGCAATAAAGTCACTGTGCTAACGCATCAACGTTGGCAGGAGTATTTTGGTTATGAGCCGGAGTGATTACAATGAATAAAGGAGGAGGCATGAGAAAACGGATCATTCGCAGCGTTGTTTTGGCTGCTGTTTTGGCGGCGATTGTTTTGGCAGTTCTGGTCTATGTTCCCCGCACTCAAACAACAAAGTATGAAATGAAGGGGTATATTGTCAGCCTGGATGGCAAGGTGCTCGACGAATTCCCTCTTTTGATTTCCGTCAAGGAGTATGATTTTGTCATTGATCGAAAAGACGGCGATTTCAGCATCAGCGGAAACAAGGTAATGGCAGAGCGGGATGGAATCGCTATGAAAATCCATTGGGACTATTCGCAAATTACCGAAAAAATACAGCGACCATACCTTTATTGCAATTCGCTATCCCGAAAGCGAAGGGTATCTTTACAGCGTGATATCCTTTTACGACCCGGACCTGAACGCATATAACTCGGAGAAACCCGGATTGCTGGATTTGGAAAAGGGCACATTCTGCCTGTACGCCACGACTCTTGTGGAGGAAGCGTTTATCGTTGGCGTGACAGATCCGAATGGAGATTTGGCGCAGGTCATCGACCAATACTGCCAGAAAGTCCAGATTGCGGACGAAACATAAATGAGAGAATGCCCCCGTCCTGAGACGGGGGTATTGTTACGCATATTTTTCTTTGAGGTACACAATCGCCTGGCGGTAGCCGTCGATACCCTGACCTTTAATGGTTTTTTCGCAGTAGAGACCGGTGTAGGAGATCTGCCGGAAAGCTTCTCTGGCATCTACATTAGAGATGTGAACTTCCACAGAAGGAATCTGCACCGATTTCAGTGCATCCAAAATGGCAACAGAGGTGTGGGTGTAGGCAGCCGGGTTGATGACGATGCCTTGGACCTTGCCGTAGCACTCCTGGATTTTATCCACAATGGCACCTTCGTAATTGCTCTGAAAATGGGAAATTTCCAAATTTTCTTCCTGTGCTGTCTTTTCAATCAGTGCAAGCAAATCTCCGTAGGTGTTTTTGCCGTAGATGCCTGGCTCCCGGATTCCCAGCATATTGATATTGGGCCCGTTGATAACGAGAATTTTCATACATAACCCTCCAAAATGTGCAAAATCATATCAGCCGCAGTATCTGCACAGCCATTATTATCAATGTGGTGATCGGAAAAAAGGTCATACAGGGGTTTGCGAATCCGGAACATTTCCGTGAGTTTCGTTGTCTGGGATAAGGGGCGTCCGTCTGTGGGCAGCTTGTCCAGCCCCCGATCCAAACAGAAGACAGTACCGTTTTGGTGTAGCAGTGGGTAATTTTCCTTCCGGGTGACGCAGCCACCGCCGGTGGCGAGGATCAGCCCGGACTGCTTTCCCAGTTCCGCGAGAACTCTGGTCTCCAATGCCCGAAAACCGGCCTCACCGCTTTCAGCAAAAATATCGGAAATGCTTTTTCCTGCCAGTTTCACGATCTCGGCATCCGCATCTACCAGCGGCTTGCCGGTTTTTTCTGCCAAAATAGCACCGACGGTGGATTTTCCTGCGCCGGGCATACCGATCAGAACAATGTTTTCCATCTGATTTTTTAGCAAACAATGGATTTTTCGAACAACGCTGTCGGCAATGGGCACGCTTGTAAACCATTCCGCGGCTTCCTTCGCCTGTACAACCAGCATCAAAAGCCCATTCATTGACACAATGCCCCGCTTTTCCGCATCCAGCAGAAGTTGGGTTCGGGCGGGATTGTAGATCACATCCAGCACGCCTTCCAGCTGGGGGAATAAGTCCAAATCCACAGGGGAAATGCCGGTACCGGGGTACATTCCTACAGGGGTGGTGTTTACGATGATGGAAGCGTCGGCGTGCAGATGCAGATTGCGATAGTTGTTTTCACCGCTGCGGGAGATGATCACGACAGTGGCCCCCAATTCTGTCAGCACAGCAACTGCAGTATTGGAGGCGCCGCCGCTGCCCAAAACCAGCACCTTCTTGCCGGAAACCGATAGACCGCTGACCTTTACCATAGTGGCAAAGCCAAAATAGTCGGTGTTATGCCCAATCAGCTTGCCTTCCCGGCGGACGACCGTATTTACGGCGCCTAGCTTCAATGCCAGGGGGGACAGTTCATCCAGATAGGGAATGACCTCTTTTTTGTAAGGAACAGTCACGTTCAGCCCGGCAAAATCGCCGCTTTTTAAAAAATGCGGCAGTTCCTCCGGCTCTTTTTCAAACAGATCATAGCTGTAGGCTCCCAAATAGGAGTGGATCTGGGGAGAATAGCTGTGCCCCAAGGTTCTTCCAAGCAGACCGCACTTCATCATATGACCTCGCTGTAACTGCCCAGATACTTAAATTCTTCGCAAAGATCCTCCAGTTCGCACATCAGCTGCACAAATTCTTCGGAGTAGATGGAGGTATCCAGATCAAAATAGAACATAAACTCAAAGTCCCTGTCGGGCAGGGGGCGGGATTCCAGCTTTGTTACATTGATACCCAAAACATACAACCGCGCCAGCACCTTGTAAAGGGCACCGGGTTTGTGGTTCAGGATCATCATAATGCTGGTCTTGTCAGAACCTGGATACACTTCCAAGTTTTTACTAATGCAGATAAAGCGGGTGTAGTTGTTGCCCTGATTTTGCACAGAGGCGGCAAGATTCGTCAGCCCGTACAACTCTGCACAGCTGCGGCTGCTGAGGGCGGCCACATCGGTGCGGCCGGAAGATGCTACCATTTCCGCGGCTACAGCCGTATTTTCCACAGCGGTGACTTTGACGCCCGGAAAAGCGCTGAGAAATGCCGAGCACTGGCTGATGGCCTGTTGATGGGAATAGATCTCCTTGATGGAATCCAGTGAAGCACCGGGATTGGCAAGTAAATTGTGATCCACCTTCAGCCGGAAGGTGCGGACAATGGAGAAATTATGCTTGATCATCAAATCATACACAGTATTCACAGAGCCGGCGGTGGAATTCTCGATAGGCAGAATGCCGTACTGGCACAGGTCTTTCTCTATGGCATTAAAAACGCCCTCAAAGGTTTTGCAGTACATAATGAAGGGACGCTTAAAGATTTTTTCGCAAGCGATCTGAGAGTAAGCGCCTTCTACGCCCTGGCAGGCCACCATAGGTGCCTGAGGGAATAAATTGGGCGTATTTTCAATGGCTGTGGTGATGCTCTGATACAGAGGTGATACTGTATTGTTGCGTTTGCTTTGGTAGCTGCGGCTCAGCTCAAAGATCATCGAGTAAAGACCCTGGGTGTAATTTGCCAATTCAGAACCGGATTTCTGCGCCACATCCAGCAAGATCTCCCTTTCCCGGGCGGGAACGAAAATGGGTAGATTGTGTTCTTTTTTATAGTCAGCTACCTGGGCTGATACCTGCATCCGTTGGCAAAACAGCTCCACAAGCTGCGTATCGATCTGGTCAATTTGGCTGCGAAGGTCTTTAATATCCATATTATTTCCTTCTTTCTGTCTGTGTGTTGCCAAGGATCATATCATAAATGGCGATGGCTGCCGCGGCCTCCACTACAGGAACAGCCCTGGGAACGATACAGGGATCGTGACGGCCATTGACTGCAATTGTGGTAACTTCGCCGGTCTGGAGATTCACCGTCTGCTGTGGCTGTGAAATAGAGGGAGTTGGCTTGACCGTAACAGAGAACACCACCGGCATACCGTTGGTGATGCCGCCCAAGATGCCGCCGCAGTTATTTGTGAGGGTTCTGACCGCTCCATCGGTAATGGTATAGCAGTCGTTTGCCAAGCTACCGCAGGCAACCGCAAAGGAGCTGCCCTGTCCAAACTCCAAAGCCTTGACGGCGGGGATTCCGTAGACGATCTGTGCGATACGGCTTTCTACGCCGCCAAACATAGGCTCGCCCAGTCCGGCAGGCAAGCCGGTGACGGCACATTCAATGATACCGCCTACACTCTCTCCGCTGGCTTTTGCTTTGGCGATCGTTTCCTGCATTTGTTCGGCGGATTCGGCAGTCAGGGTGGGGAAAAAGGCACCGATCTTGTCCAATTCAGGATTCAGCAGCTGAAAATATTCCCCTTCCATCATACCGATCTGCGCAATATGGGCCCCAATACGGATGCCCATTTCCTCCAGCCACTGCTTACACAAACCGCCGGCAATGCACAGTGGTGCTGTCAGCCGTCCGGAGAAATGGCCGCCGCCGGCTGCATCCTGAAAACCGCCGTATTTGACCTGGGCAGTGAAGTCAGCGTGACCGGGCCGGGGACAGTTTTTGAGATTTTCATAGTCCCCAGAACGGGTGTTTTTATTGTGAATCACGGCGGCAATGGGTGCGCCGCAGGTATGACCATCTAAAATGCCGCCTAAAAAATCAGGGCGGTCTTCCTCCTTCCTGGGCGTTGACCAGTCGTTTTGGCCTGGAGCCCGGCGGTTTAAGAATTGCTGCAGTTGTTCGGTATCCACAGGAAGACCTGCAGGAATTCCATCCAGCACCATACCAATGGCCGGTCCATGGGACTGGCCGAAGATGGAGAGTTTCAAAGTTTCACCGTATGTGCTGCTCATAATGGCCTCCTAACCGGCGGTATTCCGCCCAGAAGTGGGGATAGGATTTATTCACGGCTTGTGCGCCGAGAACAGTTACGTTTTTTTTGCAGGCGGTTGCAGCAATGGCGGTAGCCATTGCGATCCGGTGGTCACCTACGGCATCTACTGTGCCGCCGGTCAGTTCTGCCGGAAAAACCGTCAATGTGCTTTCCGTCGCCTCTGCTTTGCCGCCTAAAGCGGTCAACATTGCGACAGTGGATGCCACCCGGTCAGATTCTTTCAGCCGCAGCCGCTGGATATCTGTAAATACCGCACCGTTATTTGCCGCCGCTACCACAGCTAAAATGGGTACAAGATCCGGGATATCCGCCGCGCTGACAGAGGGACAGTCTTCTTGCAGTAAGGGCAGAATGGCTGCCACTGCCCGGTCACCCTGAAGAGAATCGGGAGACAAATTCTTAATGGTCAGTTCACTGCCCAGCGCTTTGGCAGCCAGCCAAAACGCACCGTTAGACCAGTCACCCTCCACTTTGATATATCCCGGTGTGTGGAAATTGGGTGCGTCAAAGCGTTTCAGCGCCTGACGGGTCATATCAATGTAAGGCTTGGATTCGACCTTGCCGGTTACTTCCAGATGACTTTTACCGGGAATCAGGGACAAGGCAAAGAGAAGACCGGTAATAAACTGGCTGGAAACACTACCGTCGATAGCATAATCACCCGGCTGCAGTTTACCTTGACAGCGGATGGTATCCGTTGTGGGGCGGGAGAGGGCACAGCCCATCCGCTCCATTTCTTCCCACAGAGGGGAAAGAGGACGCTGGGGAAGCCGACCTTCCATATGAAAAGTGGCATCTACACCCAATGCGCCAACGATCGGTAGCATAAACCGCAGAGTCGAGCCGCTTTCGCAGCAATTCAGCGTGGCTTTTCGAGGAATTGCAGATAAGGGATCGACGCTATAACCGTCGTCAGTCCGTCGAATATCTGCCCCCAATGCGTTCAGACAGTCCACAGTGGCTTCAATGTCCCGGTTGGTTTCCGGACAGAGAAGCACCGTTTCGTTGTTCGCGAAGGCGGCACAGATCAGCAGCCGATGGGCTTGAGATTTGGAGGGGATGGCGGTGACTTCGCCCTTTAACAGGCGGGGATGAATGGTAATGTCCATATCAAAGACCTGCTTCAATAAAGGATTTGAGCGCTTCTACCGCTGTCGGCTGAATGCGGCAAAAGCCAATTTTTTCGGGAATGATCAAATTCACAGTACCGCCGCTGCGTTTCTTATCGGAAAGAGCAGCGGTATAGATCTCTTCCGGACTGCAATTTGTGGAAACGGGAAGGCCAAATGTTTCAAGGCAAGCGATGATTCGTCCTGTGTCGGGACAATTTGACGCCCGGCTGACGATTGCCATACCGATGGAAACCGCCTTGCCGTGGGATAGGGTGAAATTGCTTCTTGCCTCAATGCCGTGACCGATGGTGTGCCCCAAGTTCAGCTTCATTCGCTGTCCGTTGTCAAATTCATCCTGCACTACTACATCCCGCTTCAGTTCAACGCAGCGGGTAATGACGCTTTTTCGGTCAAAGGACAGCCCCGTTTCTTCCAAATGGGAAAAAAGAGTGGGATCGTACAGAACGCCGTATTTGATGACTTCGGCGCAACCGTCCCGGAAAACCTCCGCAGGCAGAGTATTCAGGGTATCTGTGTCGCACAGCACAAGCCAAGGTTGGTAAAATGCACCGGCCAGATTTTTTCCGGCAGGCAGATCAATGGCAGTTTTGCCGCCCACAGAGGAATCCACCGCCGCCAAAAGCGTGGTGGGGACCTGAATGTAGGCAATGCCCCGCAGGAAGGTAGCGGCGGCAAAACCGGTCATATCGCCAACCACGCCGCCGCCCAAAGCAATAAGGCAGTCGCTGCGGGTTAAATGGTTTTCTGCTAAAAAGTTCAGTATTTGCAGATAAATTTCTCCATTTTTACTGCTTTCTCCTGCAGGAAAAACAAAAGATATGACTTCAAAACCAGTGTTTTGCAGACTTTCCTCTGCAATTTTGCCGTAAAGCGGGTATACATTGGAATCGCTGATGACAGCAGCTTTGCGTCCTTTGCAAATATTGGCCACTTCTGCACCTAACTGAGACAAAAGCCCGCCGCCAATCTTCACCGCGTATTCTTTTGATGCGGTGACAGTAACGGTACTCATCCGTCTACCTCCTCTTTGCGAATGCGGCCCTCCTCCAGCAGGGAGACGAAAGCGTCCATATCCTGATCCTGCAGGGCAGTCTGATAGGCTTGCAAACTTTCAATATAGCTACCCAGCTCAAAGAGCATATTGTCCCGGTTTTCCATACACAGCTCTGCCCACATCCGGGCGTTGAGCCAAGCGACCCGGGTCAGATCCTTATAGCTGCCGGCGGAAAACCCCTTGTGACTCAGTGCGGTGGGGGATTTGATAAATCCGTTGCTCAAAACGTGGGGCATTTGGGAAGTGAAGGCAATAATTCGGTCGTGCTCTTGGGCAGAACATACGGAAAAACTGCCAAACCCACAGGGGGCAAGGGCTGTTTTGCAGCGGTCGAGCAGCAGAATGTCGTCAAATTTAGGAGGCACCAGCACCATTGGCTGCCCTGCAAACAGGTCCGCACGGCTGTGCTTAAAACCGGAAAATTGCGAGCCTGCCATAGGATGACCACCCACAAAGGCAAAACCGTATTTGTCTGCCAAAGGGAAGCAGCGACTGCAGATTTCCCGCTTGATGCCGCAGCAATCCAAAACCAGGACATTTTTGCTGATAAGTTGTGCGTTGTTTTCCAGCCAGGTTGCGCTGCCGTCCGGGTAAATCGCCAACAGGATCAGTTCGCACTGGTCGATATTCTCTTGCGTCATCGGTGCGTGAACCGCACCGGCTAACTGGGCAAAGGAGAGCATTGCGCTGTCAGTGTCCCAGGCAAACACAGTGTGACCCTCCAGAGCATATGCCCGGGCGAGACTGCCACCGATCAGACCCAAACCTAAAATACCGACTTTCATAAAAGCGCCTCCTGTATACGGCGGACTCGTCTGCTCAAATCGTCAAACTGTTCCGGAGTCAGCGACTGTGCACCGTCGCACAGAGCCCGGGCCGGATCGTTATGCACCTCGATCATCAAGCCATCCGCACCAGCGGCAGTGGAGGCTACGGCCATAGGCGCCACCAAACGGGCGCTGCCGGTGGCGTGGCTGGGGTCAAGAATAACAGGTAAGTGGCTTAGCTCGTGAAGTACCGGCACAGCAGAGATGTCCAATGTGTTTCGTGTGTAGGTTTCAAAGGTGCGGATGCCCCGTTCGCAGAGGATGACCTGCTCATTACCTTCACTCATAATGTATTCTGCGCTCATCAGCAGCTCCTGGAAGGTGTTGGCAAGTCCCCGTTTCAGCAAAATAGGCTTGTGGCTTTTACCAACTTCCTTCAAAAGGTCAAAATTCTGCATATTCCGGGCACCGACCTGGATGATATCCACATCGGCAAACAGGTCCAGATCGTTAATATTCATCAACTCAGTTATAATGGGCAGCCCGGTATCCTTCTTTGCTTCCAACAGCAGGCGGATACCCTCACCCTTCAGGCCCTGAAACGCGTAAGGAGAAGTGCGGGGCTTGAAGGCACCGCCCCGGAGAATATTCGCCCCGGATGCTTTCACCGAGCGGGCGACAGAGATGATCTGCTCTTCAGATTCCACAGAGCAGGGACCGGCAATCAGAACAAAATGTCCTCCGCCGATCTTGGCATCACCCACGCAAACCACGGTATCATTGGGATGAAACTTCCGGTTTGCCTGTTTGAAGGGCTCGGAAACCCGTTTAACAGTTTGCACCATATCCAGGCTTCTTAAAAGGTCCATATCCACCCGGCTGGTATCGCCAACCAAGCCCAGCACCGTTACTTCCTGGCCTTCGGATACGTGGACATCGATATTCATTTGCTTCAGCCAAGCAATCAAATGCTCCCGCTGAGCGGTGGTGGTTCCTTGTTTCAATACAGCGATCATTGTAATCTCTCCTAAAAAACAGCGCTGCACAGGTGCGATACTGTGCAGCGCATTTAAAATACGAATTTCGGTTTCCGATAAATTCCTGCAGCACAAATCGCTATTACTTTTTGGTCATAAAAAAGTAATAGTAGTCAAAATAAAACTGTGCAGCAGAAGTGAGGATCATAAATTTCGCCTCCGATTTATCAGTTGCGGACATTATACCACGCACTATGGTCAAATGCAAGAGATTTTTCACTAAAAAACAGGAGAAGGCACGCTTTTGCGTGCCTTCTGCAATCATTGGATGGTAAATTCTTGGGTGTGGGCGATCATCCCATTAAAGTAGACCTCTATAGTATACGCTCCGGCAGTATCCGGAAGATCGGGAATCAGGATTCTTCCAAAACCCCGATACCACATTGAAGTCCAGGTCTTGCTCTGACTGTTATCCGTCATTACGACATTACCTTCTGCATCCCGAATCACAAACAGGGCCACAATAATGTCCGGGGAAGTGTTGTATTCGTCCAGAAGCGTAACCGCAAAGGCGGCACTCTCACCAACAGAGAAGTCGGTCTTGTAGTCCGTTGCTGCCAAATCGGCTTTGGTCCAGTTGCCGGAACTGGGAGGAATACACATTTCAAACTTCATATATTTTGCAACCATTCCGTATCCGGAAAAGCTGCTTGCTTCCGGTGCCTGATACTGGCAGTTGCTGCTAAATACGGTGTATCCGGCAACGGTTTGGATGGAAATGGTGTAGGTGCTACCTGGCACTACAGGGCTGAGCGTGACGCTGTTAGCAGCACTCTTAAGGGGCATTGGCGTGTTGCTGGCGTCCATTGTGTAGAGCAGCAGCCAGCCTTCTTCCGGTGCTTCTCCTTCAAATTCCCAGGAAATAATCAGCTTATTGGGATCAGAATCGTCAAAAGTGACACTCTCAATGGTGATGGGATTGGGGGAAATATAGGTCCGAACACTCTGGGTCATACCCACGGCGGTAACCTCTACAGTATACTCCGTGGAAAAATCCAGATCCTCGAATACGGCAGTGGGCTCCGTGACTGTGATGGTGCTGTTGAAGCCTGCATCGTTATAGCAGTAGACAGTCCAGCTTTCTACGGTAGTACTTTCCGGCGCATTCCAAACTGCCACCAACTTGCCGCCGGAAGCGCTTTCAATCACAAGATTTTCTGCGTAGATGATTTGTGACGCGGTATAAGTGAAGGTGTTTTCTCCAACTAAATACAGCTCGGAGACCGGAACGATCCGGAAAGTGTAGGCCTTACCCACGGTCAACCCAGAAATAACTACCCGGTGACCGGGAAAAACGAGGCTCTGTTCTTCTTCACCCTCTGCCTGATAGAATACAGTCCATTCAGAGGAATCGTCGCCCTGCACCGTGAAGTTCAGAATGACCGAACCGTCCTCGCTGCCGGTTACGGCGTTCAGGGTTTCAATAGAGGTAGTGCTGGGTGTAGTGTACACATCCTCCACAACGCCGACAAGTTTATGGAAACCGGAGATGGTCACATATACCCGATAGCGCGTACCGGGATGCAGCTGTGTAAATGTGGCAATACCGTTTTCAACATCGGCGGTAACCGTATTGCCATACATATCTGAGCAGGATACGGTGAGCAAGGTGTCGTCAATATCCGAGGAGATGAAAACGGTCAACTGATCTTCATTGCCGCTGAGTTTAAAGTTCTGAATGGGCTGAATGTAGTATTCAGTATAGAACAGATATCCGCCAACAATCAAACCGAGCAGCAACAGCAGTACAATTGGAATCCAAAGAAGTCCTTTGCGGCGCTTTTTCGGCTTCTGAATGGGGGCATCTTCCTGCTTGTTTTCCGGCTTCTCTGTGCAAGCAACAGGAGAGGCAGGTGCTTTGATAGTGATGTCTGCAATGGGCTGTTCGTTTTCGGCAGGTTGTTTTACATCTGTTACACTGGTGGGAGCAATGACCGGAACAGGAATGTCAATGTACTCCGGAACGACAACGGGATTCGGCAATTCGTGGGCAATTAAAGCATCTGCCTGTGCCAGAATAGCGTCGATATCATCCAAATCCACGGTAGAATCTTCCACCGGAGTTTCCGTAACGGGGACTTCTTCAACCGGCGTTTCTTCCACC
>CAYVSU010000006.1:24431-41272 GCA_964454215.1 uncultured Oscillospiraceae bacterium
GGAACTTCTTCCACCGGAACTTCTTCCACCGGAACTTCTTCCACCGGAACTTCTTCCACCGGAACTTCTTGCACAGGAACTTCTTCCACGGACGCTTCTTCCACAGGAGCTTCTTCCACAGGAGCTTCTTCCACGGGAGTTTCTTCCGCGGGAGTTTCTTCTACAGGAGTTTCCTCTGCAAGGTTTTCTTCTGTCGCGGAACCCGTAGCTTCCAACGCCATATCCACTTCTACGAGTAGCTGCTCAGTAGACGACTCGTCCGCCACAGGTTCTTCATCTTCCTGTTCCGGTTCATCCGGAACAGGCGCGATGGGAACATCATTGATAGTGGTGCGCTGCATATAGCTGACCAATGCCTGACCCATTTGTACAGGATCTTGCCAACGGTCTTTTGGATCGGGGGCACAGGCCTTCAAAATGATCTGCGCCATCTCTCTGTCGGCGTAGGCGGGGGGATCCAAAGTTTCCTCAGGGGCTTGCCCACTAAAGGGCAGAATGCCGTTGTTGTAAGCTTGATAGAGAATCAAACCGGCTGCATAGATGTCGATGGTGTCAGTCAGCGTGTCATATGCGTCCTTGATTTCCGGTGCGGTATAGGGGCTGCGGAACTTGTCCGGCAGAGAGATATAGTTTAAAGAGGACAAAGGAAGGAAACCTAAATCGCAGATCCGGTATTCGCCATCTTCGGTAATCACCACATTATCGGGTTTCAGATCCGCATAGAGGTAGCCGTTGCGGCGACAAACAGACAGTGCTGCACACAGATCCAGTCCCAGATTGACAGCCCGCAGGTGCGTCATAAATTCCTTTTCAAAATACTGCTCCAGGGTAGAGCCGTACGCCCCCAGCAAGTAGATATCATAACCGGAGCGCCCTTCTTCGGGGGGGACGACCTGCCAGTTTTCGTAAGAAACAAAGCCTTCCTGACGGGAGAATCTTTGCAGACGCACAGCGTCTTCCACGATTTCATCTGCCAATTCCTTGTAATAGCCAAGCGCGGCTTTTTTATTTTCAAACGCGCCGGCCAGCAGCAGAGCCTCCAGATTTGATTGGGATGCGGGAAGGGAAATGATCTTCACGATATACTTTTTGCCGGATTCCATATGCACGGCAGGGCAGCAACGCACACCGTTGTGGTCGCTGACAGGGTCGCCTACAATATAGCCATCCAGCAGGGGAGAGATCAATTTTGTCTTGGACACATCCGTCGCCTCCTTTTCCATTTTCTTATATCTTATATATGATAAAATAAAAATTGCGAAAAAGCAACACTATTTCTGCTGTTTTGCAGGGAATAATCCGGCGAATATTGTCGAATATGCAGAAGGAATATAAAGGAAACACTTTTGTATACTTGCATTAATCCTTGCGGTGTGATATAATGCAGATAATCATTGGCGCAGATCCTTTGCGCCGGATCGGAGGATGTCTTATGAGCAAGGTAATATGCGATGTTTGCGGTACGACCTATCCGGAAACAGCTTCTGTCTGCCCTATTTGCGGCAGCGCAAAGGCAACCACGGTGCAAACTGCTGCTGGCGGTTCCTCCCGTGAAGATGCAGCCGGTGTCAGCTATGTAAAGGGCGGTCGTTTTTCAAAAAAGAATGTAAAAAGACGCAACAAGGCAAAGCCTGTTGCGCAAAGATCAGTCCGCCCGGTGCAGCAGGAACGAACCGAGAGAACGGAAAGACCGATCAGACAAAGAGCTCCTCAGAAAAAAGATAAAACCAGTATTGGTTTGGTGATCGTGATCATCCTTTTGCTGATCAGCATTGTGGCAGTTGTGATCTATATTGGATCTCACTTCTTCCTGACGGGCCTGTCCAATTCCGGCGGTTCGAATACAACAACACCTCCGGTCGAGACAACAACAGAGCCTTTGGTTCAGATCCCCTGCAGAATCGTGCAGTTGTCCAGCCTGACGATCGAATTTTCCGCGGCCAAAGAAGGTCAACTGCTGTCTGTCGTAACCACGCCAGCGGATACGACAGATGTAGTCCAGTTTACTTCCTCCAATGAAAATGTTGTTACCGTTGATCAAAACGGTATGGTTACAGCAGTTGGTGGCGGTGAGGCGATCATTACAGTCAAATGCGGCGATGTGGAAGCTACTTGCACAGTTGTTTGCTCCTTTGATCCCATCCAGCCATCTACGGAACCCAATGAGACGACAGAACCTCCGGTAACTGTTCCCGAAGGATTTACGCTGAAGTTGGTCTACACGGATATTTCCCTGTTCAAAGAGGGTGAGAATTACGCTTTGTTCAAGGAAACGAACGGCGTGAAGCCTTCTGACATTACCTGGACAGTGGACGATCCCAATGTGGCAACGGTGGATGAAAACGGCCGGATCTACGCAGTGAATCGCGGCACAACGACGGTTCGGGCAGAGATCGCCGGTCAGACAGCAACCTGCATCCTCCGCTGTAAGTTTGACAAGGTGGAGACAAGCGGCAACTATGTAAGCTGTTTGGGAAAAGCAGTAGAGGATCTGACCCTGAAAGTCGGTGAAACCCAAATGATCTCCCTGGTCAATGCAGAAGGCGTACGCCTGAGCGCCCAATGGACTGTGGACAAGGAAGGCTACATCACCATCGACGGCAACAAAATAACCGGCAAGGAAGTAACGGTTGGTACCGGGATAAACTATGTGACTATCAGTTGTGAGTACGATGGCGTAACTTACAGCTGCAAGATCCGTGTTAAGGAAGCGCCTGCAGGATAAAATATGAAAAGCGGCAGCACTCGTGCTGCCGCTTTTTTGTGGCGTTATTCGCCCTCCACGAAGACCCGTCTGCGAAACAGCAGAGAGATGCACCAAAGTCCTGCCAGACCGATCACAGTGTAAACGATGCGGCTGATAATGGCATCGGAACCGCCAAAAAGCCACGCCACCAGATCAAACTGAAAAATGCCCACAAGCCCCCAGTTCAGACTGCCGATAATGGACAGAATCAAAGCCAGTGTATCCATTTGATTACCTCCAATCCTTGTTTTGGCTATTCATAGAATCTCCCAATTGTCAGGATTTATGCATATGCTTGCAAAAAGGAAAGATATCGGCTATAATAAACAATCATTTAACATCCCAAAACAGGAGGAACAACCATGACGACTCTCTACGAAGGCGCGTTTGCCAAGGTCAATCTGACATTGGATGTGCTGGATAAGCGTCCCGACGGTTATCACGATTTGAAAAGTGTGATGCAGACAATTTCTATTCGGGACGATATTGAAATCGACCTTGGAACAGGAAAACCCTGGTGCCTGCACTGTGACAAGGAAGACATTCCCTGTGACGAAACAAATCTTGCCTGGAAAGCGGCAAAAGTCTATTTGGAGAGAATTGGAAAAGACCCGGATGGATTGGAGATCCGTATCACCAAGCGGATTCCCAGCGGCGCGGGACTGGGCGGCGGAAGTGCGGATGCGGCAGCAGTGCTGCGGGCACTGAACCGACATTATGATTCGCCCCTTTCCATTGGTGCTTTGGCGGAACTGGGTGCTCAAGTGGGCAGCGATGTGCCATTTTGTACCATTTGCGGTACGGCGATGGTAGAGGGCAGGGGCGAAAAACTTCGTAAATTGCCGGACATTCCGGATTGCTTCTTCGTGGTCTGCAAACCGGAATTTTCTCTGTCAACCCCGGAACTGTACCGGAAGCTGGACGAAAAGACCATTGCCAAACGCCCCGATCACCGTGCAATGGAGAGCGCTATTCTGGCAGGCGATCTGTTGCAGATAGCCAATCATTTCTATAATGTGTTTGATCCTGTGGTTACGGAAGAGCATTTGGAGCTGAATTACATCAAATCCATTTTCCATTCCTACGGCGCCATTGGGCATCAGATGACCGGTTCTGGTTCTGCTGTGTTCTGTGTAGTTTCCGAGTTTGAGCTGGCAGCGGTGATCTGCAATATGCTCCGGGATAGTTTTCCTTTGGTATATATCGCCAAGCCTGTATAAATTTGCCGCAAACCGTCCATACTGGTAGTATTCCCGGTATGGACGGTGTTTTTATGAAATTTATCAGGAAAATTTTGTGTACATGTATGCTTTTGGCAGTGCTATTATGGATCGGTTCCGTTGTTGCGGATCGACAGGCGCTGAGCGAGGAGTTGATCCGTCTGCACGTTGTAGCCCAGTCAGATTCTGCGGAAGATCAGGCGGTCAAGCTGCAGGTGCGGGATGCGATCCTTCAGAACCTGCAGCAGGATATGGATACCCTTCAAGATCCGGATGCCGCCAAGCAATATCTTTTGGGAAAACTGGAGGAGCTGACCGCAGTTGCCAACAGTGTTCTGGAGGAGGCAGGCTGTGCTGCCAGAGCAGTTGTGACGCTGACGAAGGAGACCTTTCAAAAGCGGGACTATTCTACCTTCTCTCTGCCCGCCGGGGTTTATGAATCGCTGCGGGTGGTAATTGGTGACGGGGAGGGACAAAACTGGTGGTGTGTAGTGTTTCCGTCCCTGTGCCTGCCGGCAACTGCAGTAGAATTTGAAGATACTGCCGCCGGCGCCGGTTTCGATGATACGTTGACCAATACATTGCAGCAGGAAACGGGTTACCGGGTGCGTTTTTTCTTCCTGGACTGCCTTGGCTGGCTGCAAAATCTCTTTTTCAACTGACTTGCTGAGATAAATAACTGTTTATCGCAGAAACGAGATCTTCGTTATGGGAGAACTTTTGCTTTGCGGTTACTGCAATGCTAAACGCTCATTTCCAATTGTCATCATTCTCCGACAGCTTTGTTGGAGAATTTTTTTGCTTTTGCACAGCAGATATGGTATGATATAAAAAACAGGAGGTGAGGCTATGCTGCGAATATTGTTGGGCACGGATTGGGTAACCGTTCGGGAAGAAATTCTCGATCGCATTGCCCGGGATGTGGCGCAGGAGCAGGGAAATCGGATTCTGATGGTGCCGGAGCTTATCAGTCACGATATGGAGCGCCGTCTGTGCGCCGCGGCTGGGGATACAGCCAGCCGGTATGCGCAGGTTCTGTCCTTTACCCGTCTCGCCCGGCGAGTGTCGGAGACCGTGGGCAGCGGCGCGATGCTCTGTATGGATAACGGTGGTCGCGTGGTGGCAATGGCTGCCGCTGCCCGGAGTTTGCACAGCCGGTTGAAAGCCTATGCCTCCGTGGAAACAAAACCGGAATTTTTGCTGCAGCTTTTGGATGCTGTGGATGAATTTAAGCGCTGCTGCATCCGTTCGCAGGATCTCCGGTCGGCTGCGGCCCAAATGGAGGGCAGCTTTGCGCAGAAGCTGGAAGAACTGGCGCTTCTGATGGAGACCTATGACGGCCTCTGTGCTCGGGGAAAGCGAGACCCCAGAGACCAAATGAGCTGGCTTTTGGAGCAGCTGGAGGAAGGTACTTTCGCCCAGCAGCATACTTTTTACATTGACGGATTCCCGGATTTTACCCGCCAGCATATGGAGATCCTGGAGCATCTGATCCGGGTGTCGCCGACAGTTACTGTGGGTCTCCACTGTGATGCACCGAATTCGCAAGACCCTGCCTTTGAAAAAGCGGGAGATACGGCTGCTCAGCTGATTTCCATTGCCCGCCGTTTGGAAATTCCGGTTGAGATCCATAACGTGTTGCCCGAAGAGTCTCCTTTGGCGGCAGTGCGCAGCCGGCTGTTTCAGGGAAAACTCCCAGCTGATCCGGTTTCTGGTGTGGAGGCGATCCGTACCGATTCTCCCTTTGCAGAGGTCCAAGCGGCTGCAAACCGCGTACTGAAGCTGACGCGCGGCGGATGTCGGTATCGGGATATCGGCATTGTCTGCGGAGATTTGGCGGGATACCAAAATGCAATTTCTATGGTGTTTGGACGCAGCGGGATTCCCGTTTATCAGGCGGGAACAGAGGATATTCTGCAGAAAACTGTGATTTCCACTGTCCTTTCTGCACTCAATGCGGCTTTGGATGGCTTTGAACAGTCTTCTACCTTGCGGTATCTTAAGTCGGTGTTTTCACCGCTGGATCAGGATACCTGCGACGAAGTGGAAAACTATGCCATTATTTGGGGTATACGGGGCAAAAAATGGCTGTCGCCATGGTCTGCCCATCCGGACGGTTTGAACGGCATTCCTTCTGCCCAGGCTGACGCTAAGCTGCGGCGGCTGGAGCAGGCCCGGCAGTTGGCAATGGGGCCTTTGGAGCGTTTGCGCAGGAATTTTACTGCCGGGATAAATCTTGCCCGGCAGGTGGAGGCGGTTTATGCCTTTTTGGAGGAAATCGGTCTCGATCAAAGACTGGATCAGCTTGCCCGGCAGCTGGATGCCACCGGAGATAATCGTGGTGCGCAGATTTTGGATCAGCTTTGGGAGATCCTGCTGTCTGCGCTGGAACAGATGCATGATGTTTTGGGCCAGACAGTGTGGGATCCGGAGACCTTCACCAGACTGTTTACGCTTCTTTTAAGCCAGTACGATGTGGGAACGATCCCCCCGGTGTTGGACGCGGTAACTGTGGGTGCTGTCAGTGCGATGCGCTGTCAGCAAGTCAAGCATCTGATTGTCTTGGGTATGGAAGAAGGCGCACTGCCCGGTTACGGCGGTTCTCAAGGCCTGCTCAGTGACCAGGAGCGGGAAACCTTACGTGCCTTAGGCGTTACGCTGACCGGCGGCGCAATGGAGGGCTTGCAGGCAGAGTTTGCGGAGATAGGCGGCGTGTTTTGTGGTGCGAGGGAAAGCGTTTTTGTAACCTGCTCTGATGCACAGCCATCCTACCTGTACAACCGGCTTGCGAAAATGGCTGGTGGTGAAGCAAAATATCAGCAGAATGCGGCAGAACTGATTACCGATCCCCGGGAGGCGGGTACTTATCTTGCTCGCTGGAGAGAAAAGAACTTGGCAGAGGATCTGTGTTTGGAGCGCTGGTATCAGGATGCCTGTGACCGGGTGGATCACAAAATGGGTGCGATCAGCAAAGAACATATTCGTTCTTTGTATGGAAACACTTTGAATCTGTCTGCCTCACAAATCGATCGGCAGGCGGAGTGCCGTATGTCCTATTTCCTGCGCTACGGTCTGCGGGCCAAGGAACGGAAAGAGGCGACAGTGGATCCGGCGGAATTCGGCACATATGTCCACGCTGTACTGGAAGAAACTGCCCGGGATGTGATGAAAAAGGGCGGATTCCAAGTGGTTTCACTGGAAGAAACGATGCAGATCGCAATGACGCACAGCGATGCGTATACGCAAGCGCATTTCCAGCAACTGGATTCCCAGCGGCTTGCTTACTTGTTCCGCAGAAATAAGCGGGAACTGGAAATGGTGGTGCAGGAGCTGTGGCAGGAATTGAAAAATGCCCGGTTTCAGCCTGCGGATTTTGAGCTTTCCTTTGGCGAGCAGGGGAAAATGCCGGGTGTCTGTGTGGGAACGGCGGAGATGCCTGCAGTTCTGCGAGGCTTTGTAGACCGGGTGGACATCTGGCAGGAAAATGGACAAAACTATTTCCGGGTTGTGGATTACAAAACTGGAAAAAAAGACTTTGACTACTGCGATGTGTATAACGGCGTGGGATTGCAGATGCTTTTGTACCTGTTTGCTTTGCAGCAAGGCGGCAGCGCCATTGTGGGAAACCGTGGGGTTGCTGCAGGTGTGCAGTATTTTCCTGCCCGTGTGCCGCTCATTACCGCGGACGGAAAACTGTCTGATGCGGAAGCGGAGGAAGCCCGGCGCAAGGAGTGGAAGCGCAGGGGGTTGCTGCTGCACGATGAAGCAGTGCTGGAAGCAATGGACCCGGAGGAAAGCGGCAGACTTTGCTGTACCCGCAAAAAGGATGGGACTCTCTCCGGCGATTTAGCAGACCGGGAGCAAATGAAACAGTTGGAAAACTATCTTTTCCGCTTGCTGGAGAAGATGGTGGAGGATATTGCTTCCGGCAATGTGGAGCCCAATCCCTATACCCGTGGCACGTCCCACGATGCCTGCACCTTCTGCCCCTATGGCACGGTATGCCAAAAGGGTACTGTGACAGGCAGACGAAACTATAAGGCGATGACTGCGCAGCGGTTCTGGGAGGAGATCGGAAAGGAGGATACCAATGGCTGAAAAACTGACCCCGCAACAGAAAGAAGCGGTTGAAAATCGGGGCGGAAAATTGCTGGTATCCGCCGCTGCCGGTTCCGGCAAGACCAAAGTGTTGGTTGATCGGCTGCTGAGCTATCTGATGGACCCAAAGGATCCTGCCAATATCGACCAGTTTCTGATCATCACCTATACCAAGGCCGCAGCCTCCGAATTGCGGGGGAAAATTGCCGCAAAGCTTATGGAGCGGATGACTGAGGAGCCGGAAAACCGACATTTGCAAAAGCAGATGCAGCGCCTGTACTTGACGAAAATATCCACAGTACATGCCTTCTGCGGCGATATTCTGCGGGAGTATGCCTATCAAGTGGATTTAGCGCCGGATTTTCGGGTAGCTGACGAAAATGAGTGTGCAGAGCTGCGCAACCAGCTGGTGCAGAAGGTCTTGGAGAAGGCCTATGAAGCAGAGCAACCGGATGCTGATTTTATTGCTTTTGCAGACACTCAGGGCTTGGGAAGGGATGACCGTCTGTTGCCGCAGATTATTCTGCAGCTTTATGACAGCGCACGGTGCCACTTAGATCCTGAGGGTTGGCTCAATGCCTGCGTGGAAAGTGCGCAGGTGGAGAGATTGACCGATGCAGCCCAAACGCCTTGGGGAGCATATCTTCTGTCAGAATTGCGGGACTATTTGGCTTTGCAGATCGGCGCACTGACTCAATGCGCGCAGGAGGCGGCGTTGGCAGAGGGAATGGAAAAACCGGCGGCTTTACTGCTTGATACGGTCAGCCAGCTCCAGCGGCTGCAGAATTGCGACAGCTGGGATGCCGTTTGCAAAAGGAAAGACATTGACTACGGAAGACTGACCATTTCTAAAAAATGTCCGGATCAGGAATTGGGCGAGCGGATCAAGGCGGTTCGGGATGCCTGTAAAAAGGGCCTGGAGAAAAAATTGAAGCCCTTTGCTGACAGCAGTGAGCAAATGCTACAGGATATGCGTCAATGCGCTCCTGCGGTTCGGGGGATGACGGGTCTGGTGCGAGCATTTTCCGATGCTTATGAAAAAGCAAAGCGGGCACGGCGCATTTTGGACTTCGGTGATTTGGAGCATCGAACACTGGATCTGCTTCTCGGCAAGAGTCGCAGCGGCCCAACTGCTGCCGCCCGGGAGATTGGGGAGCGTTTTCGGGAAATTATGGTGGACGAGTATCAGGACTCCAACGCAGTTCAGGATGCCATCTTCTCTGTGCTGACCCAAAAGCGGAATAATTGCTTTATGGTGGGCGACGTGAAGCAGTCCATCTATCAGTTTCGCCTGGCGGATCCTACCATCTTTCTTGAGAAGTACAATACCTATACTCCCGCGGAACAGGCTGTGCCCGGTCAGGGGCGGAAGGTGCTGCTTTCTGCCAATTTCCGTTCCGGCGGAGCGGTGCTGGCAGGTGTGAACGATGTTTTCCACCAGTGTATGTCCCCTGAAGTAGGCGGACTCTACTATGGCGAGGAGGAGGCTTTACGGGAGGGCGTGCCCCACGAGCCACTGGGAGAGCCGGAAGTGGAACTGCTGGTGGTGGATGTGCAGGAGCATACCTATGAAGAGGAGCCGACTTTGGTTGCCAAGCGAATCGAGGAACTGCTGGATGGCACACACCTTATCCGGGACAAAGGGAAATTGCGACCGGTTAATCCGGGAGACATTGCCGTTTTGTTGCGGTCTCCCGGCAGCGTGGGAAGGTATTTTCACAGTGCCCTGGAGGCAAGGGGAATTCGCTGCGCTTCCAGTGGTGGGGAAGACTTACTGCAAACCGAAGAGATCAGCACGCTCCACGCACTGCTGCAGACGGTTTATAATCCCCGGCAGGATATACCTTTGATCGCGGTGTTGGCAAGCCCGCTGTTTGGATTCACTGCTGACGATTTGGCAGCGCTGCGAAGCGGAAATCGCCATATTTGCGTTTATGAATCTCTCTTGAAGTGGGAAAATACCAAAGCTGAGCGTTTTTTGACCGTTTTGGAGCAACTCCGGTGGGCATCAAAAATGCAAACCTTGGCGCAGCTGTTGGATACGGTGCTGGTACTGACGGGTATGGACAGTCTGTATGCAGCAATGCCAAACGGCGAGGCCAGAAGCCGGAATTTGCAGATATTCTACAGTATGGCGGTGGACTTTGAGGCTACCAGCCGCCGGGATCTGGGACAGTTTTTGGATTTCCTGGAGACGATGGCGGAGAAGGGAATCGTGTCTGCAGGCGGGCAAAGTGCTACTGATGCTGTGACACTGATGAGTATCCACAAGTCCAAGGGTTTGGAATTTCCTGTGGTATTTGTCTGCGGCCTTTCCCGGGAGTTTAACCGGGAGAGTACCCGGGGGCAGGTTCTGTGCCATAAGGAACTGGGTTTGGGACTGACGGCGGTGGACGAGAAAAACCGGGTCCGGTATCCCACCATTGCCAAGCGTGCCATTGCAGCAAAAATCGCTGCAGAGAGTTTGTCCGAGGAAATGCGGGTGCTGTATGTAGCGCTTACCAGGGCAAAAGATCGTTTGATTATGACCTATGCGGATCAAAATTTAGCCACACATATCAAGCAAATGGCTCTACGAATGGATATGGGCGACAACCGGCTGTTGACAGCGGATGCGGTTTGTCCTGGCCATTGGGTGCTGATGGCGGCTTTGCGAAGAACGGAGGCAGGCGCGCTGTTTGCGCTGGGCGGCAAACCACGGGTAACAGAGCCGGGTTATCCTCCCTGGCGGATCCAGGTGGAAACAGTTTCCACTGTTGTATCTGGCGGGATTGGTTCGGAATCGGAAAAGCGGATACCTGCAGCTGCCGCAGAATTGTTGCGCCAAGGTCTGTCTTTCCGCTATCCTTATATTGCGGCAACCGCTGCCCCTTCTAAGCAGACTGCGACTCAGCGCAAGGGCAGGGACAAAGATGCCGAAGCGGCGGAGCATACACCCTTGCCGAAGGTCATGACCCACCGCTGGCGAAAGCCCTCGTTTGTGGAAAAAACGGAGCAGAGAACGGACTTTGGCAATGCAATGCATAACTGTATGCAGTATATCCGCTACGAAGTCTGCACTGATGAAGCTGCAGTAATAAGGGAAGTACAGCGGATGGTGGCAGAATCCCTCCTGTCGCCGGAAATGGGACAGCGGGTAGATTGCCGCAGGATCGCTGCTTTCTTCCAATCGGAACTGGGACAGAAACTGCGCTCCGGCGATTATGTTTTGCGGGAATTTAAATTCTCCATTTTGGATGACGGCGCGAATTTTAACCCCGTCCTTCAAGGGGAAAAGATCCTTTTGCAAGGCGTTGTGGACTGCGCGCTGATCGAAGAAGACGGCATTACGGTTATTGATTTCAAAACAGATTTCGTGACGGCAGATACGCTATATGCCAAGGTGGAGCACTACCGCCCTCAGGTTGTGGCATATGCAAGCGCCCTGGAGCGGATCTACAAGAAACCGGTCAAGGCGGCGCTGCTGTATTTCTTCCGTTTGGATAAGTTCGTAACGGTTCAGTAACAAAGAACGGACACGCTCATTTCTGGGCGTGTCCGTTGCTGTTTCAGCGGCAGTCCTTGTTGTTCTTGTTTTCGTTCTGATTCTGGTTGTTATTCTGGTTCTGGTTGTTATTCTGATTCTTGTTCTCGTTCTTCATGATCGTTTCCTCCATATTATTGATGGCGGCATCGCCGCGAAGCTATCTTTCCCCAAAATTCAAGCTTTATCCTTGGCTTTGAAGATCAAACTGGAAAGCAGTCCTGCAAAAATCGCAGCGGCAATGCCTCCGGCGCAGGCCTTCAGTCCGCCGGTGAAAATTCCGAGAAACCCGCTTTCATCTACGGCTTCCTTAACGCCTTTGGCAAGATTATAGCCAAAACCCGTCAGAGGCACGGAGGCCCCGGCACCGGCGAACTCCACCAAAGGCTTATATATGCCTACAGCACCCAGAATAACGCCGAAGACCACATAGCTGACCAAAATTCTTGCGGGGGTTAACTTGGTTTTGTCGATCAGGACTTGCCCGATCAAGCAAAACAGCCCGCCAATCATAAATGCTTTCAAGTAATCCATATCAATTTGCACCTCCAATGATGGACACCGCGTGGCATACCCCGGGAATGGGAAGTCCCTGCTGGGTGGACGTAGGGCTCAGCAGGGCACCGGTGCCGCAGAACAGAATACGCCCCAATTTACCGCTGTTGAGCTTGTCTAGAAGGTAACCGCAAAGGGTGATGGCACTGCAACCGCAGCCGCTGCCGCCGGAGTGGACATCCTGGGTCAGCACATCAAAGACCAGCGTGCCGCAATCTACCAGTTTTCCACCAATAAACAGTCCATCCCGCCGGGCAAGCTCCAGCAGGACATCCTTACCAAGCTGTCCCAGGTCGCCGGTGACAATCAGATCAAAATGCTCCGGACCAACGCTCAGATCGTCAAAGTGGGCGCGTATGGTGGCATAGGCGGCAGGTGCCATAGCCGCACCCATATTGTTGGCATCCTTGATGCCTAAATCGGTGACGGTGCCAACGGTGCAGCACTCGATCCGGGGACCGTTTCCTGCCGAGCAGACCAGTGCAGCACCGGAACCGGTGACTGTCCATTGGGCGGTGGGCGTCCGCTGTCCGCCGTAGCCCAGCGGAAAGCGGTACTGCCGCTCGGAAGCGGCAAAATGGGAGGAAGTTATGGCAATGACCCGGTCAAAGAATCCACCGCAGACTGCCATAGAGCTTAACAGAAGACTTTCTGCCATAGTTGAGCAGGCACCGTAAAGCCCCAAATGGGGAATGCCGGTATTGCGCTGTGTAAAGGAAGAACCGATGCATTGATTCAACAGATCCCCGGAGAAAACCAAGCCTACCTGCTGCCGGGATATTTCCGCTTTTTTCAAAAGGGTGTCAATGGCGATTTTTTGCATCTGTTTTTCTGCTCGCTCCCAGGATTTTTGTCCAAAATAGGTGTCCTGTGAAGTTACATCAAAGTAATTCACCAAAGGTCCTTCAGATTCTTTTTTGCCGGCTACACTTGCCCAGGTGGAGATCACCGGCATTTGCGGTAACAGAAAGCTCTGCTTTCCCCGCTTGTTGGCTGCCATAAAATGCACCGTCCTTGCTGATTTTTTGTTAGTATGCGCCGATTGAAAGCGAAAATGCAAAGACTTTACAAATTCAAGAAGGGGATTATAATAAGATAAATAGAAAAATGATTGTTCACAGCACAATGTAAAGCATAGGAATGTCATTCCCTGACCCCGCGGGGGGCCGCTGGAATCTCCTCTTACGGCTGCGTACGGTAGTAATTTACGGGAGATTGCACCACAGGCACTCCCTTCGGCCGTTACGTGGCTTTCGCTCCTCACAATGACATCCTATTTTTTGACTTGGTCATATGAACTATTATTTTAGTAAGGAGGTGCAGTATGGGATACAGCGTACGAAAAGCGGAAAAATCGGATCTGGAGCGGATTTTAAAGATTTATGCCAACGCAAGGCAATTTATGGCAGAAAACGGGAATCCCCATCAGTGGGGCAATACGCATCCGCCAGCAGCAATGTTGGAGGCAGATATCCCCCAAGGGCAGCTCTATGTTGTGGAAAACGAAACAGGCATCCATGGCGTGTTTGCCTTTCTTTTGGGAGAAGATCCGACTTATCGGGTGATGTCTGGCGGTGTTTGGCGGGCGAACACGCCCTATGGGACTATCCACCGAATCGCTTCAGACGGTTCTGGTGGGGTTTTTGCTGCCAGCCTTGCTTTTTGCAGGAGCATTATTTCCCATATCCGGATCGATACCCACGAAGATAATGCCATTATGCAAAGAAATTTACAAAAGCAGGGATTTTCCCGCCGTGGAGTCATTTATGTGGCCGATGGCACGCCGAGAATCGCATATGATCTGATATAAAAAGCAGCGGCATTGCCGCTGCTTTTTGCTTACAGGATCCGCTTTGCTCCATAGTAGTGGGATACCCAGTAGCTGTTACTCAGACTGGAGATCACAACACCCTGACTGGAGGAGGAATGGATAAACTGATTGTTACCAATATAAATGCCCAAATGGGATATGCCGCTTGTGTAGGTGTTAGCGAAGAACACCAGATCACCGGGCTGCAGATTTGCCTTGGAAACGGACGTACCGACGGTCCACTGATCCTTGCTGGTTCGCGGCAGGCTGATGCCGTTGGCTTTGAATACATACTGCACAAAACCGGAACAGTCAAAACCGCTGGGTGTGCTGCCGCCCCATACATAAGGAACACCAATATACTTTTTTGCAGTTGCGATGACCTTTGCTGCGGTGGCGGTACTGCTGCCGTTGAGTGCGGCGGCACTGGGGGTCACACCGGTGGACTTGCCTCCAATGAAGAATATAGGAGACTTCGTCGAAGCATTGTTCTCATAAGGAATTTCGGTCAGATCCAGATAATCGCTGCGGATATAGCCGATGGCATTGCCAAAAATGATCTTGTACCAGCCGCTATTGATGCCGATAATGTAGGCTTGATCACCGGTACTTGCCCGGGCGACCACCGAATTGGATGTACCGGGACCGCTGCGTATATTTACATTGCTTCCGTTGACCTTGCCGTAGCCCAGCTCTGCATTTTCCCGGGTGGATACATTCAAATAGTCGCTGTGCATATAGCCTTCCTGAAGATTATAGATGACCTTGTACCAAGCGCCGGCTTTTTCTACCACCACGACCACCTCGTTATCCTTTGCGTAGGTCAGAGTTTGGGAAGCGGTGGACGGGCTGCTGCGAAGCCGCAGGGATGTAGCATCCACAAAGGCAATGCCATACTTAACTGTACCGCCCGCTGCGTTCGCGGCGGGAGAAGCAATGCCGATAAAAAGAAAAAATGCCAGCAGCAAGCTGGCAATGCGTGTAAAGGTTTTCATACGTTGCCCTCCGTCTTACTTGGGAATAAAGTTATTTGCCTGCCAAAGCACGCTCAAGCCACACACAGCCAAAATCCAAAGCTGTGTAAAGACCGTCTTTTTCGCCCTTCTTCACAACACGGTCCCGGGGTTTTGCCGCGGGATCGGTCAGCTGAAGCTGAACGGAAACCTTGCTTGCCACATCCAGATCACCAACCTTTTTGGTTTCCAGTACCTGGAGCATGTCGATGTGGGAGTCTGCCATAGATCCGTAGTAGATCATATTGTCCTTGCGCATCAAGGGATGGCCCTTATACATCAGGACTGCATTTTCATCAGCCATTTCGGTTACCTCCTGTAAGATTGTAATCAAATTGTAACACTTTGTAACCTGTTCGTCAATGCTTGGAGGGCAATTACCAGAACTTGGTAGGAAACAGTCGTTACGGGAAATGGGTTGGATTTTGGTAAGACGGAGGGGAGTATGAAATTGTGTGGTTACCTAAAAAGAGGCTTTTGCCTTGACAAAAGCCTCTTATCGGATCAAAGGATCAGGCCAAATACTGCCGAACCAGTTCCTGCAGCAGTTCGTCGCGGTCAAGCTTGCAGATCATGCTGCGGGCATTGTTATAATTGGTGATATAGGTGGGGTCTTCCGTCAGCAGGTAACCGACGATCTGGTTAACAGGGTTATAGCCTTTTTCCTGCAAAGCGTCAAAGACGGTGCGCAGAATGCGGCGCATACTGTCTTTATCGTCGCTGGGAATGGTAAACTTCAAAGTGGTATTATCCGTCATATGATCGACCTCCTTATGCCTGATACAGGTATTATATCCCAAAAATGGTCCGGTGTAAAGCCCTTAAAGCAAATTTTTTGTGAACAGATGTTTTAGCGAAGCACAGCACCCAGTTTTTCACTCAGCGCGCCCAGGACTTTCTGCATAACGCCTTCGGAGTCGGCATCGGTCAGGGTCCGATCATCGGCCCGCAGCTCCATAGAGAAAGCCATACTCTTCTTGCCTTCGGGAACACCGGTGCCGCGGTAGATATCAAAGAGTTTTACGTTGCGAAGCAGCTTACCTGCAGCAGCGGTGATGACAGATTCTGCTTCCGCTACGGTTACAGCTTCGTCACAGACAAAGGACAGATCGCGGTTTGCTGCCTGATATTTGGGCAGGGGTGTGTAGGTGGGATCGGGCAAAACCAAAGTAAAGAGCTTGGTGAAGTCGATCTCCGCACAGTAAACCTCACAGTCCAGCCCGTAATTCTTGGCCACCAGCGGATGCACCTGACCCATATAACCCAAATGCTCGCCGTTCATAGATACGGCAGCACAGCGACCGGGATGATAGGAGGGGTTGTCCTTGACAGCACAGTAGCTCGCCTTAGGCAGATTCAGTCCGGCGAAGATGGCTTCCAGCTCGCCCTTCAGGCTGAAGAAGGTTTCGCCCGCACCGTAAGTGCCCAAAGTCAGCATTTTGGGCTCTGCCGGCAAAATCTCGCCTGCAATGGGCAGATAGATCTTTGCTAACTCATAGAGCTTGACGGACTTATTGTGGTAAGCGTTGTTTCTTCCCAGAATATCCAGCATAGAGGGCAGGGAAATGGTGCGCATAATGGAAGTATCCTCGCCTAACGGGTTCTGGATCTTCAGCGCGTTACGCAGAGGGCTGTCGGAAGGCAGACGGATCTGATCAAAAATGGTGGGGGATACGAAGGAGTAGGTAATGATCTCGCTGTAACCCAAGCCGCGGCACAGCTGACCTGCCTTATTCTCCGCCAACATATAGGGGCTGTAACCGCCGGTGGTGGAGGTTTTGAAAGCAGTGGTGGGAATCTCATTGTAACCATAGGAACGGCCCACTTCTTCCGCAATATCTGCCATAAGATTCAGATCGGGGCGGAAAGAGGGGAC
>CAYVSU010000007.1:0-38490 GCA_964454215.1 uncultured Oscillospiraceae bacterium
CACCCCATTCAGGACGCGCTGGAGGGCATTACACACAGCCTTTGCTCTCTTGAATTTGAGAATCATCGTCCCCTTTACAACTGGGTTGTAGAAAATGTATCTGTCCCCGGTCATCCCAGGCAGATTGAGTTCGCCCGTATGGGCATTGACCATACCGTACTTTCCAAGCGCAAGCTCCGTGCTCTGATTGAAGAAGGACACGTTTCTGGCTGGGACGATCCCAGAATGCCCACTCTCTGCGGTCTGCGCCGCCGTGGTTATACACCTAAGGCCATCCGCAATTTCTGTGAGCGCGCCGGCGTTGCAAAGAGCCCCAGTACCATTGAGTACGGTTTTCTGGAATACTGTCTGCGGGAAGACCTGAACGAGACCGCACAGAGGGTTATGGCGGTGTTGAAGCCCATCAAGCTGACCATCACAAATTATCCCGAAGGCCAGTCAGAAACAGTCACCGTAGAGAACAATCCCAACCGTCCAGAAGATGGCACCCGTGAGGTCAGCTTCTCCCGAAATCTGTGGATCGAGACAGACGATTTTCTGTCCGAACCGATCCCCAAGTACAAGCGTCTGTATCCCAACGGACCGGAGTGCCGTTTGAAGGGCGCATATCTCATTACCTGCACCGGTTGTGTTACCGATGAAAACGGTAATGTGGTAGAAGTTCTGGCAACCTACGACCCTGAGTCCCGTGGCGGCGATCCGGCTGACGGACGGAAGGTCAAGGGTGCTACCATCCATTGGGTGGATGCCAACAACTGCGCCGATGCAGAGGTTCGTCAGTACGCTAACCTCTTCGACGATCCCGATCCAGATGCCGCAGGTAAAGACTTCATAGCCTGTCTGAATCCCAATTCTCTGGAAATCCTTTCCGGCTGTAAGGTGGAAAAGAGCCTGGAAAATGCTAAGGCACCCGCTTCTTACCAGTTTATGCGTCTGGGCTACTTCTGCCCTGACAGCAAGGATTCCACTTCCGAGCATCTGGTCTTCAACCGTAGTGTCAGCCTGAAGGACAGCTTCAAACCCGGCAAGTAAATAAAAACACAGGGCATTTGCCCTGTGTTTTTTAACCAATAAACTCCATTGGATTCACATATGTACCATTATAGGAAATACCAAAATGCAAATGGTTTCCCTTGGAGATACCTGTGTTGCCAACATATCCAATAATCTGTCCCTGAGCAACGTAATCTCCAGCGCTAACAACATACCGAATCATATGCATATAAACAGAAGAATATCCGTCACCGTGATTGATCTGCACATAGTATCCGGCAGAACTGCTGTACTTTGCAATCGTAACCTGACCGCCACGGGCAGCATAAATTGGTGTATTCTCAGGACATGCCATATCCACGCCGTTATGCATCCGGTAATATCCCAAAACCGGATGCAGGCGCATACCGAAGGCACTGGATAATCTATAATTGACGACGGGTGTCAACCAACCACTTTCACCAACCGAAGGTATTTCCTCTTTCGGTTTTGTTGTCGGAGGCACATAAGTCGCCAGCCATTCCTGATAGAGTGCATCGTCAAGGTCATCTTCAAGCTTTGCGAGTTCCTCCATCAATTTTTCATCTTCTGCCTCAGCATCAGCCAGCAGTTTCTCGTATTCCTCCCCTTTTTCAAGCAGAGCTTGCATCAACTGGTTAGATTGTTCGTTCTTCTCTTTCAACAGTCTCTCCGAGGCTTCCAGTTCGCTTTTTGTTTCTTCAAGTACAGCTTTCTCCACAGCTAAAACTCCGGACGCTTGCGCAACCGCCTCAGCTGCCCTATTAAGTTCCTCAAGTTTATGTTCATCAGCTTTTGCAATTTCCTGCACCATATTTAGCCGATCAAGAAAATCAAAAAAGCTTCGTGACTCAAAGAGGATTTCCCAGTAGGACAGTCCTCCATTTTCCTCCATCGCGCGGATACGGTTTTTATATTCCTGGTTCAATTCAGACAATCGTTTCTCCGCTTTCTCAAGTTCGAACTGTTTGTCTGCAATCAAAAGGTTATGTGCAATTATCTGCTCATTGATACTGTTAATCTGATTGTATAGCAATGTAATTTGCTGCTCAATTGTTTGCTTCTGGGATATCATTAGATCGATCTGTTCCGCATTTTCAATTAGTTGTGACTCAAGGGCTTCCATCTGCTCTTTTAATGCTTCTTGTTCTTCCTTCAATTCATCAATGTGATCCTGGATCTCCGAAGACGAGGCAGCATCTGCCCTGGGCAATTCAACATTCAACACCAAAAATGCAATTGCCAAACAGAGAAATATTAGCAACAGTTTTCTCTTTACCATAACACATTGCTCCCATTTGTAACTATATGTAATATATTGTAATTTGCTGCAGAAACAAAGTCAATAGGTTGACATAAAAAAACGCCGTCAAATGACGGCGTTTTCATTATCTTTACTTGGCAACGAAGCCGACCTTCTTATAGACCTTCCGTAGAGTCTTTTCCGCTACATAAGATGCCTTCTGAGCGCCCTCACGGTAAACACTTTCGAGGTAAGCCTTATCCTTCATCAGCCGCAGAGACTCCTCCCGGATGGGGCGCAGATGCTCAACAACCGCTTCACCCACTACGGGTTTAAACTTGCCGTAGCCACAGCCGATAAACTCATTTTCAATTTCCTCAAAGGTCTTTCCGGTAACGGCCGAATAAATTGTCATAAGGTTAGCCACGCCGGGCTTATTTTCCTTATCATATCGTACGCAGTTCTCCGTATCGGAGTCAGTAATGGCCCGCTTAAACTGCTTCATAATGACTGTAGGATCGTCCATCAGCAGCACTCTGCCGGTATCCTCGTTTTCAGACTTGGACATCTTCGCCAGAGGGTTGGTCAGGCTCATAATCCGGGCCCCCACCTTGGGAACAAAGGGCTCAGGGATTTTAAATACATCACCGTAAATACCGTTGAACCGCCGCGCAATCACGTGGGTCAGCTCTACGTGCTGCTTCTGATCCTCGCCGACAGGAACGAGGTCGGGCTGATACAACAGAATGTCACCTGCCATCAGGCTGGGATAAGTAAAGAGGCCGGCGTTAATGTTATCCGCATTCTTTGCGGATTTATCCTTGAACTGCGTCATACGGCTCAACTCTCCAAACATAGAGTAGCAGTCCAAGACCCAGCCTAACTCTGCGTGCTGATGCACATGGCTCTGAATGAACAGGGTGTTCTTTTCAGGGTCCAAGCCACAGGCGATGTACTGAGCAAGCTGTTCCAGGGTGCGGCGACGCAGGTCCGCAGGATTCTGGCGAACAGTGATGGCGTGTAGGTCCGCCATAAAGTAAAAGCAGTCATACTGATCGGCACGCTCCGCCCAATTTTTAACAGCACCCAAATAAGAGCCCAGGGTCAGGTCACCGGAGGGTTTGATGCCTGAGAGCATTCTTTTCCTGGGAGCAGCGGTTTCCGTTACGATCTCACTCATAATTTCACGCTTCTTTCATAGATTTTCAGATATTTTAACATAGTTACCGCTATTGTGCAAGCTGTTTTTAACCGTCTTTCCGGTGGATATCCAAAAAGTGGTGTGACGCGCCCACCAAATCAGGCCGCTCGCAAATACTGAAATGATACTTAAGGTACAGTTCGTACAGTTCATCCTCCATTTCGTCCACCGCATTGCGCATATAATTCGTCGCCATATCCGTACCAACATAGTGCAGACGGGTTGCAGAAAAACCTTGCATCAAAGAATCGATATCTTCTTTGCGATAGAGCTGAAACAATTCCGCCGGGTCGGAAGATGCCTTAAATGTTACTGGGTCAATTAAATTGCGGTACCGCTCATCCCGAATCATACCTCTTCCAAAGCAATACTGCACCATCGTCGCGTCGTTTCCACAGTATGCCGAAAATAGCAAGCCGCCCCTTTTGGTCACCCGGAGGGCTTCGGAGAGTGCCTGCTTTTGTTCAGATACGGTGAAAATGTGATACATAGGCCCTAAAAGTAGCGTTATATCGTAGGTTGCATCCTCGATAAAGTGCAGATCCTTGGCGTTCCCCTGCCAGATCGTTACTTTCTCCCCCGGATGCGTTTTTTCATTAAATAGGTCAATATTGTGTTGCACAAGTTCCACAGCATCCACTTCATAACCCCGCCTGGCAAGTGTGTGGCTGTATCGCCCAGTGGCAGCGCCGATCTCCAAAATACGCATACCGGGTTTTATGTATTTTTCGATGTATCGCATAGTGGTTAGAAATTCCACCATACCGTGCTTGGAGCGAAGGCGACTGTCTTCATCGTAGCTGCCGTAGTACTGGGTCAGCGCTTGAAAAGTTTCCATAATTTTACCTCCTGCAAAAATAAATGCGGTGCAGACCATCAAAAGCCTACACCGCATAAAATCCAATTTCTACGCAAATATGGCGTCAATCGGAGCATGACAATGTAAGCACATCCGGGTAGCACCAGATGCACCAAGGAGCAGGGTTATAAGAAACGCTGCAATCTAACATTGTCATTTCCTCCCTTCGTTTTCCCTATCCTAGCACCAATAAAGTACCTTGTCAACCTAAAATTCAACCAAAATGGTCGTAAATTATGATAGGATAAGTAAGAATACCGCCCATTCGGGCGGTATTCTTACTTATTCAAGAAAATCCAAAAGCTGAAACCGACTTGCGATTCTTTCAAACACCTGAATGCTGCCGCTTATACGTTGGCTATTGGTCTGCGCAAGGTTTGCGCTTACGAAAACCGACAGCTCTCCCACATTTTGCACATAAGCAGGTGCTCTAAGATTCCCTTTTTCAACAAGAAATATTCAGCAGAGCATCCAAAGAAAGATTCACTAGCTTTCCAATATCCTCAGTACCCGGCTGCGGGACCTTTTCAGGATCCACCAGGGTTCCAGGCGCCACAGGTTTCCCTGCATCTGTGCCGGTCGAAAGTGGCTCCGTCTGTTGTGCCGAAGAAGACGGGAGCGGGGCTGCGCTGGTCGTCGGTACACTTGTTGTTTCCATCCCGCCGGTGCTCGTTTGTGGAGTAGCAGAACAAGCAGTCATCAGCAAAACCAGAACCATCAGAACACAAATACATTGCAGCTTACTCAAATGATGCACCTCGCAATAACCATCTGTAGTATTCTCTTATCAGTTTTAACGTTGCGCACATAAACACTCAGTTATATTGTTTTCCTACAGTAAATACTGTATATTAATATTATATCAATGTTCTAAAAAAATCAATAAAACTATGCAACTTTGTTAGGGATTGATTTGTCGCGGAAAATGTGGTATAGTTCAAAAAGAAATTTTAGAACAAGAGAGGAATGCATTATGGATTATCAGGTATTGGCTGATCTTCTGTTCCCCAATGTAACCGAAACACCTGAGGCGCTGGAAGAAAAGTTCCCTCTGCGCAATGTTCCCGAAGGCGCAGTCATCACCCGTATGGCCCCCTCCCCCACCGGATTTGTTCATCTGGGCAATCTGGTGCAGGGCCTGACTTCCGAGCGGATGGCGCACCAGAGCGGCGGCGTGCTGTTTTTGCGTGTGGAAGATACCGATGCAAAGCGGGAAGTTCCCGGCGCTGTGGAAGTGCTGATCGACACATTGAAGCACTACGGCATTCAGTTTGACGAGGGCGCTACTCACGACGGTGATAACGGCATTTACGGTCCTTACCGTCAGCGCCAGAGAGCAGCGATCTACCATATTTATGCCAAGAAGCTGGTTTCTGAGGGCCAGGCATACCCCTGCTTCTGCACTGAGGAAGAGCTTTCCGCCATGCGTGAAGTGCAGGAAGCCAACAAGGAAACCACCGGCTACTACGGCAAGTACGCTATGTGGCGTGACCGCTCCATAGAGGACATTCAGGCACAGCTGAACGCAGGCAATCCCTGGGTCCTGCGGTTCAAGAGTATGGGTTCCATTGAAAATCAGTTTAAGTTTGACGATTTGGTCAAGGGTAAATTAACAATTACGGAGAACAATGTTGACCATGTTCTGCTGAAGTCCGACGGCATTCCCACATACCACTTTGCTCACGCTGTAGATGACCACTTAATGCGTACCACTCATGTAGTCCGTGGTGACGAGTGGCTGCCCACCCTGCCCTTCCACATTCAGCTGTTCAAGGCGCTAAATTTCAAGCTTCCCAAGTATGTTCACATTGGACCGCTGATGAAGATGGATGGCACCTCCAAGCGTAAGCTTTCCAAGCGAAAAGACCCGGAACTGGCGTTAACCTTCTACAAGGCTGAGGGTTTCCCCGTCAAGGCCGTGTACGAATATATTATGACAATCCTCAACTCGAATTTCGAGGATTGGCGCCGGGCAAACCCCGATTCGCACACCGACGAGTTCAAGTTCTCTCCCAAGAAGCTGAACCCGGCAGGCAGCCTGTTTGATTACGCCAAGCTGGTAGACGTTTCCAAAAATGTCATTTCGCGTATGACTGCCGAGGATGTTTACGAGCTGCTTCTGGATTGGGCGAAGGAATTTGACCCCGACTTTGGTGAAAAGTTGGCAGAAGACAAGGAATTTGCAGTTTCCATTCTGGCGATTGGCCGCGGCGGCAAGAAGCCGAGAAAGGACCTGGCCGTCTGGAAGGATGCCAAGCCTTATATGGGCTTCTTCTACGACGAGTATCTGGAACTGCCGGAATTTGACGATCGGTTTGAAAACGATGTGATCAAGGCGGTTCTGGAAAAATTCCTGGCTGTTTACAATCCAGCGGACGACTCCGTCGTTTGGTTCGACAAGGTCAAGGCCATCACCGAGGAAATCGGCTTCACCACCGATATGAAGGCTTACAAGGCTGACCCCTCCGCCTTCCCCGGTACAGTTGCGGATGTTTCCACCTTTATCCGTCAGGCTGTTACTGGAAAGCCCAACTCCCCTGACCTCCACTCCGTGATGCAGATTCTGGGCAAGGAACGCTGCGTTGAGCGCATCCAGGCTGTGATCGAAACACTTTAATATGCACAAAAAGACGGGCGCGCCGATTGGCGCGCCCGTAAAATTTGTATGAGAATCAAACAGCCAGGAAGAACTTAACCAGGAACAGCAGGGAGATCACATATGTCAGAACAGACACATCCTTGAACTTGCCGCTGAAGACCTTGATGAAGGTGTAGGAGATCAGACCCAGGCCAATTGCGTGACCGATAGAACCGGAAACGGGCATACCGATCAACATAATTGCAACAGGAACAGCGATATCCATCTCGTCCCAGTTGATATTCTTCAAGCCCATCAGCATCAGAATACCAACGTAGATCAGCGCAGCAGAGGTTGCTGCGGGAGGAATGATAGCAGCAACGGGAGCGATAAACATACAGGCCAGGAACAGAATGCCGGTAGTCAGCGCAGTCAGACCGGTACGGCCGCCAGCCTCAACACCGGCTGCAGACTCAACGAAGGTAGTAACAGTAGAAGTACCGGTTATAGCACCGGCCACAGTGCCGACAGCGTCAGACAGCAGGGCTTCCTTCATATTGGGCATATTGCCCTTCTCGTCCACCATACCGGCGCGGGAGGCGGTGCCAACCAAGGTGCCAATGGTGTCGAACATATCAATAATGCAGAAGGTAATGGTCAAGGTAATTACTGTAAACCAACCAATTTCAGCAAGACCCTTCCAGTTGAACTTAAACAGAGTGGTCTCGACCATATCGGAAACGGGAGGCAGGAAAGATGCGCCCTTCAGGGATGCAAAGGGATTGCTGTCCAGAACCAACCACTGGCCAGCCCAGGAAATAACAGCAGCAACCAGCATACCAATCAAAACAGAACCCTTGACATTCTTTTTCGAGAGGACAATAATCACAAACAGTCCGATGAACATAGTAACGACGTTCAGAACCATAGAAGTATATCCGGAGCCCATAGAATCCTGTGCAACACTGGGAGTCAGTGCGCCAAAGAAGTCACGCATTACGTAGAAAGGTCCGCCAGTCTCAGAGTAGATACCTGCATTGGAACCGAAGCCGATGTTCATCAGCATCAAGCCGATAGCGGGCGCAATACCCAAGCGAACGCCCAAAGGAATTGATTCCACAATCTTCTCGCGGATGTTGAAGATGGACAAGATCATAAACACAATGCCTTCTGCCAGGATGATGATCAAAGCAGCCTGGAAGGAAGCTGTGTAAGTCATGCCGGTCATAGTAACGATATTGCCAACAACTACAGCAAAAAAGCTGTTCAGGCCCATACCGGGAGCCATAGCGAAGGGCTTATTGGCAAGGAATGCCATACAGAACATACCGATTGCAGAAGCAATACAGGTCGCCATAAAAACGCCATTCCACAGGTCCATACCAGCTGCGCCGAAGCCAGTCAAAAGATTTGGGTTCAGTGCGATGATGTAGGCCATAGTCATAAAAGTAGTCAAACCTGCTACGACCTCAGTTCGGACATTCGTCTGATTGTTTTTCAGTTTAAAGATTTTTTCGAACATAGTATCTCCCTTTCATTTTTAGTCAGGTTATCCTGGTTTTCAGTTTGATGCCATTTATATATTAACATCTTGGCTTACAGAATTTCAACTGGGAATAAAAACAAATTGTTATGTTCCAATATGGCACATTTTGTATGTTTGTGACGATTGCCACACAAGATATTGCATTTGCAATCAAATATTACGCAGTCATTTACTAAAATTATCGTATATAGGTATCATAGATGCAAGACGCCCCCAATTCAAAAAGAATTGGGGGTGCTCAAACATCAAAATTATCAGTTTCTTCTCTCTACCAAAAGATGGCAAAGTTCTGCAACACAATCAGTATCCTCAAAGTTTTCTAAAGCAGCCAAGGCAAGATCTGTATATCTCCTTACCAGTTCTTCACATTGCTCTAAGCCGTAGAGACGCACAAAAGTATTCTTCACATCGTCAGATCTGACTCCTTTTCCCATCTCCTCCTGGGTACCAACTACATCTAGCATATCATCCCGGATCTGAAACGCCATACCTAAGGCACCGGCAAACCGAGCTGCTGCATCGATCTGCGCTTCCGTGGCGCCGCCGGCAATCGCACCAAGAACACAGGCCGCATTGATCAGCGAGCCTGTCTTACGGGACTGAATGTTGATGATCTCTTCTTCTGTGCATTCCCGTTCCTCGCTAAGAATGTCAAGAACCTGCCCGCCAACCATACCCAAAGAGCCAGCACATTCGCTGAGAACTCCGATAGCAAAGGCCATATCCTCCTGATGAGGCAGCTGTGCTGTTGAAGCAACCGTAAAAGCATCAGTTAGCAAAGCATCGCCGGCAAGGAAGGCGATCGCTTCGCCAAATACCTTATGATTTGTGGGTCGTCCGCGGCGAAAATCGTCGTTATCCATACAGGGAAGATCGTCGTGGATCAAACTGTAAGTATGGATCATCTCAATGGCTGCTGCAAAAGGCGTTGCCACTTTCCAATCTGCACCGCAAATCCGGCAAAATTCAAATGTGAAAATTGGGCGCAGACGCTTACCGCCTGCCAAAAGGCTGTATTCAATTGCCTCAAACAGCTTGCTCTGGGGCTCATCGTGGAATCGACCATACCATTGCGTCAAATAGTTTTGAATATACTCTCTGTATTCTTTGCAACGATTATCAAGGCTCATCTGCAAACGCCTCCATTGTAGGACTTCCATCGGCTGTTTTGGTCACCCTTTGGATCTGCATCTGGGCTTCATCCAGCAATTTTGTGCATATATTTACGAGCTCAGTTCCTTCCTGAAACAGCTTCAGGCTCTCTTCCAATTGTGCCTCTCCTCGCTCCAAAGTGCGGACGATCTGTTCCAACCGTTGCATCGACTGCTCAAAGGTCATCTTATTTTCAGACATTTTCATTCATCCTTTCCTCCGTTACTGTGGCATAGATGTTTCCGTCAGCAACTGTAACACGAATCTCGTCACCCGGCATCACATCCGCGACGCTTCGTACGGTCTGACCGATCTTTGTTTGCGCAATGGCGTACCCACGGGTCAGTACTTTCAGTGGGCTCATTGCTTCGAGCTTTGCTGTCAGACCAATAAACCGCTGCTTCTTCCTGTCCACACTTCCCTGTTGAACCGCGGTAAGCCGATTTTGTAAAAAGGCTACATCCTTTCGCCTTTTTTCCAAATATCCGTCCGGTCTGCTCAGCACAGTACTGGCAGCTAATACAGAAAGATGTTGCCGTGCGTTTTTCATTTGTCGGGAAACGGCAGTAACCATCACATCGGACATACTGTCCAGCGTCTGCCGTAAGGCATCCCGGTCAGGTACTGCCAATTCTGCCGCATTTGAAGGAGTTGCTGCCCGCAGATCTGCAACAAAATCGGATATGGTAACATCCGGCTCGTGACCGACAGCGGAAATCACCGGAATTTCTGAATCATAGATAGCATACGCCACACGCTCATCATTGAATGCCCACAAGTCTTCAATTGAACCGCCGCCTCTTCCTACGATCAGCACATCTGCCAGTTGGTGACGGTTGGCGTAGCGGATCGCACCTGCGATTTCAGGCGGTGCTTCCTCGCCCTGAACACGAACCGGGAAAAGGCGTACCTGTACAAGGGAGTAGCGCTTGCGCAGGATGCGAATCATATCGTGCACAGCCGCTCCGGCAGAACTGGTAACTATGCCAATTACTTTGGGATACTTTGGAATTGGTTTCTTATGAGCCTCATCGAAAAGCCCCTGGGCTGCCAGCTTGACTTTCAGTTGCTCAAAAGCTGCGTGCAGATCACCGACCCCATCCTGTACGATCGCAGTGCAATAAAGCTGATACGCACCGTCCCGGGGGAAAACAGAGATCTTTCCCATTGCGATGATCTTCATTCCGTTTTCAGGACGGAACCGAAGTCGCACAGCATTACCCTTGAACATCACACATTTTAACGCTCCGCCTTCATCTTTGACAGTAAAATAGTGGTGTCCGGAGGGATACAGTTTGTAGTTGCTGATCTCGCCACGGACAGCAACACTGTTTAAAAAAGTGTCTGCGTCCATACGGGACCGAATATATTCATTAATTTGTGTAACGGATAAGACTTGCTGTGCCATATTTAGCCCTCCTGCAACCTATGGGCCAAAACTGCAACACCCATTGCGTTATCTGTTGAATACTGAGGTTCTGAGAATACTGGGTTAAGCGGCTCCATTTTCCGTCGAAGTATGGAATTGGATGCCACACCGCCGGAAAAAACCACTTCACAGCCGGGATATGCCTTCAGAGCGTTTTCCGTTGCCTTAAATACCGCATAGCAAACGCATCGCAGTGCATAAGCAGCTGTTTCTGCTGCATTACCGCACTGATCATAGAACTGCTGTACCTTGTTTTGCACGCCGGAAAGAGAAAACTCTATACCCGGGCATTTAACCCTGAACATCTCATCGCCAGCAGAATCACGACTTATGGCATCCAGATGTCTCCCTGACGGAAACGGCAGATTAAGCAACTGTCCGGTTCTGTCAATCAACTGACCAGCTGAAATATCAATTGTACCGCCAATGCGGGTACATCTCACATTTTTTCCATCCGGTTCAACCAGCAAAAGTTCTGTTGTTCCACCGGAAAGGTGCCAGGCCAAATGGGGTTTATCCATCAGGTCCAGCCTGCCAGCACTCCACAAGGATGCGGCAACGTGACCCTGCTGATGGGAGACCTCCACCAAAGGTACCCCTAATGCAGCTGCAAGCAGTTTTGCGTGAGAGTATCCCACCATAAAGCAGGGCATATAACTACCTTCCACAGCTCTTGGACGCGTAGATACCCCAACGGCAGTGATAACATCCTTCGGCACATTGGAAAACAGCCTGCCGGAAAGCTCCGGCAGGCTTTTAATATGGGCAAATACCGCATCAGACTGACGCAGTCCAAGTTCGCCCTGTTTCACAGGAAGCAGCTTGGAATAATTCATACCACACGTACCATCAAAACAAGCGATAGAAGTGGTATAGTTACTGGTATCAAACCCGACAACGCTCATTTATGCTTCCTCACTGGAAAGGCTCCTGGCAAAGGATCCCAAAATTCCGTTGACAAAGGAACCGGTGTCGTCACCATCGTACTTCTTGGCAAGACGTACAGCCTCGGAAATTGCTACGTTGACAGGGACATCATCAACATAACGAGACTCAAAGATTGCAAGCTGCATAATAGATCTTGCAAGACGGGAGATTCGGGAAACATCCCAACCGATAGAGAAGGTTTGGATGGTTTCATTCAACTCTTCCAACCGATTTGTAACGCCGGACACCACTGTATCCAAATATAGCAGTTGCGCACGGCTCGGACGCTCCTGGTAGATCTCGTTCTCTTCAGAAAGATTTCTGTAATACTCTTTATCCAGTCGGGAGGAAACCAGTGCTTCAGGGGAATCACCGGTAAAAGACTGAGAGTAGATCAAATGTACAGCCAGTTCTCTGGCGTTTGCTCTGGTCATTGGTTTTTCCTCACTGGCGGATGATGCCGCTGACATTGACATTAACCGCATTGACCTTTACGCCGGTCATAGACTCCAAATGGGTCATAATCGTGTTCTGAACCGCCTTTGCAACGGTCACAACGCTCTGACCATAACCAACAAGAATATTGCAGTCAACTGTCAGCGTATCGTCTTCAGAAATGACGATCTTCATACCTTTGCCCCAGTTCTTTTTTACAATCATATCAGCGATGTCCGCACCGGGCTTTACATTGAGGCTCACCACTCCCTCAACCTCTTTCACCGCCTGAGCGACAATGGCGGCGATCACATCCTCTGAGATCATAAGGCTACCGTTATCCTGAATCTGCGTGATATACTGCTTGTTCTCAGCCATGGGAAAATCCTCCTAAAATCATCTGATGCCTACTGCGGCATATTACTTTTTCTTAGTATACCAAATATTTAGCTACAAGTCAAACAAAAAAAGAAAGGGGTTGCCGCAGCACCCCCTCCATTGAATTACGGTACTTCCACCACGCGAATATCCGCATAGGAAAATCCGGTCTGTGAAATAACAATATCCGCAATCACGGCAACATCATCCTGTTGCATACCACCTTCTGGTGCAGCAACTGCAACAGAAATGCCGGAATCAGACATATAAGCCACGCAGTCAGCATAACCCTTTGCAATCACCAAGCTTTCGATCTGAGCCTCACTCAACGCGGTTTGCACGATCTGCTCCAACTGAGCATTTGTCTGTTTATTGGTCTCCTCGTCGCCATATGCCATCGCTTCCTGCAAAAGACTTACTGCGCTGTCTCTGGCTTCCTGCCGGGAAAGGCGCACAGCCGCGAAGTAATCACTGAGCGTATTATCACTTTCGCCCAGAACCGCTTCGTCACCCATAACGATACCATCTTCCGACAATACTTTGTCAGAATCCAGATAATCCGTCAAGGAATTTACCGAGTCTGCATTGCTGTACATCCAATTTGTGTAAATTCCTACGCAGACTACCAGCAGCACCGCCGCAGCAATCAGATTCTTTTTCCAGTTTTTCATCATAATGCCTCCAATCATTTCATTTTCAATACAGAAATTTGATTTGTGCCCAGTCCGGTGACCCTGGCAACCGCTTCCGCAATTGCAAGCCGCACCTCTGCTTTATCTCCGCCTTCACAAACAATAATGGCCCCTAAGTATTTGGCCGGATTGATTTGCTGTACCAAACCGGATTGGGCTCGGTCGCCGTCAGTTACGATCACCGTGTCGCTTTTTTCGCTGCTGTTTTCTCCATTTGTCCGGTCAACATCCGTTTGATAAACTGTTTGCTCTCCTGATGCTACCGTTAATAAAACTTTTACTTCCCCTGCACCTTCAATCATAGAAAGGATCTGCTCCAATTGGCCGGAAATGTCCCGTGAATCCGTTTCTACACCTACTGTTTCACCCATTGATTCTTTTTTATCCTCGCTATCAAAGGATATCGTCATCAAAATCAGACCGATCAGCAACACTAATAGAGCATAGCGGTGCTTTTTTATCAGTTCCGAAATTTTACTGTGTAGCCTTATCCTGTCCATATCTGATCCTCCGTTGCAATTCCTAAATCTTCCCGGATCATTCGGCTCATCATCTGCTTGCCATAGGGAGATATGCTTCCGCTGATTCGTACCGATTTGGGTGTCGGCACCTGATCGTCATTCAATATCACCTCCACCGTCAGCTTCGCACCGTAGGATTCGGCTTTGTCCAAGATATATGCTTCCATCCGGGACTTTATGATTGTCTCCAGCTCCTGTGAGGCCATATTTTCTCCGGAGGCAACGATCGTCTCAGCATCCATCGTTATGCGTTCAAAATAATCCGTCAAATGATTCAGTTGAAGGTTTGTCCAGGGACTTACAGCTGTTAACAGCATCACGATCCCACACATCATTTTAAGCACAGCACCCACGGCACCTTTTTCATCAAAGAAACCTTTCACAACACCGCATAGCAATGCTGCAGATATCAGCTTCAGTAAATACGCTTTTACGTCCATATCAGCTCATACCCTTCATTAAACAAACTGTGCTGATCAAAAGTAGCAAACATACGCTTCCCGTCATCGCCAGCAGCAGTCCCATTGCAGAGGAAAAGTTTTGTATCAGCGTGGATACGCTCTTATTGCCAAAGCTGTTGCAAACGGCCGCTGTGGCCTTCAGAAGCAGATACTGAATTCCGATCTGCAGAAAGGGTGATATCCATATTGCAGCAAACACAATCAATCCATATACACCAGCTGCCGCTTTTAGTGTAGCTGCACCGGCCAGTACTGCTTCAGACGCATCGGAAAGTATACTGCCAACAACCGGAACCATCCCGGAGATCGTCAATTTTGTGGCTTTCAATGCCGCGGCATCTGCTGCACCGCTGACTACGCCTGTAATGCTCATATATCCCGTAAAAATGTACAGAAGAATTTTCAACACCCAAGAAGCGGACCATTTTATCAAATCCCGGATTTTATGTAGGGTGTCTTCCCCAGTGGCTGCAGTTGCGATGGAAACGGCTAGAAAAATATAGATCAGAGGCACAAGCCAATTGGCTACTAACGCGCTGAGTACAGCATTAAAAGCCACAGTTCCGCCGTACAGTGCTGCAGAAGCCGTGATACCGCCCTGTGCCGCCAAGCCGGCACTCATAACCGGCAAGAGCAATTTTCCATAGTCACTTAGTTGGGCAACAGTATCCGCACCCAGACGAATCAGGGTATCTGTTCCCTGTAACAGGATACATCCAATCCCGACGGCTGCAACAAGTTCCACCGCTCTCTGCCTGCCGCTGGTTAATTTCTGTACCATAGAAATAGCCATTACAGCCGCAATCAGCGCCACACATTGACTTGCCGCCTTAGCCAGTTCCGGTTCGAGGACCTGCACCGCCTTTTTGACCACTTCCCATAATCCTTCTCCAAAGCTCTCTGTATCAGCAGGCATCAGCTCTAAGGCTTCATCCGGCGCTTCCGGTGGCGCGAGATCCATAGCGGACACCGGGATCACGACAAACGTTAGCAGCAGGCACAGAAATACCAGTCTTCTCATATATCCCCCAGTATACTTTCAACCATATCCAACAGTGCCTGCATCAGCGGTAATGAAAGCCAAAGTATGACGGCTGTAGCCACCATCTGCACTGTTTTCCCCAGTGCGCTGTTGCCGGAGTCAGTGCAAATGGTAGATGCCACCTCAGATACGATGCCAATGCCCACTGCTTTGAGCAGTATCTGCACAAGTTCTGTATCCAATTGGCCCAGGCTCTGCAATGTTCCAACAAAATCCAGCACTGGCTTAAAAAACGACAGCGCCGCTCCAAGCACCATACAACACACAGCAACTGTGAGTACAACGGCGATGTCCTTGTTTTGCTTGCTCAGTACAATTCCCAGCACAGCCGTCAGCAAGACACCGGCTGTTACCTGCAAAAATGTACTCATCAGAATTCAAAGAGTGTTTTTACCAGGTCAAACAGTTCTGAAATCTTTTGTGCTATCATCATAAGCACCACAACCAATCCGGCAAGAGTCGTCATAGTTGCCTGCTCATCCCGTCCTGAACGGGACAGAACCTGGTTCAAAATAGAAACAATAATACCAATTGCGGCAATTTTAAAAATCAAATCAATATCCATATATTACATAAGTAAGATCGCAAGAGCTGCTCCCGCGCACAAGCCTAGTGTTTGGTAGTTCCGAACTCGTTGAGGTCTGTCACGCTCTAATTCCCCCAGCTTGTTGTTGCATAGATTGTAAACAGAGTCCAGTCCTCTCAGCTGTCCGTTCAAATCAAAAGTACCGAGAGTTTGTCCCAAAGTATGCAAGGCGTCCCTGGAATGCTTTGGAATATCCCCGGACTTGTGCTGAGCGGCCAGAAAGCACATCTGGACATTGGGGGAAATTTGGCTTTCCATCTCCTCTGCCGCACGGAGAAAAAACGCTTTGAGTCCACCTTTTACCTGCTCTGCCGTCTTGCGACAAAGCTGCGGCAATGGAGTTAGGCGGTATTCCAACTCATTGCGCATAAACTCCAACGCACACAGCAGTTGCTGTAGGGCAGAAATCTCATTACGGTATTGATAAGCCATCGAAAAGCCAAATCCGCCGCAGCTACAAACTACAAGCACTGCACCCAAAATCTTCCATATGATCATATGATACGCTCCATTCTGAATGACTTGTCCCGCTGCAACACAAGCAATGTTTGAAAAATCCCGGATGACACCAGCGGTCCGTAGATTTTTCGGGATAACAGATCATACTTATCGTATGCGTGGGCTGTGGCCAGAAGCCTCACACCGCACCAAGCAGCCTCCGTAAGTGCGTCACAATCCGCCTGCGCTGTGATCTCATCAACAGCGATCCACCCGGGGCCCATAGTTTTCAGCGCCATCAGCAGTCCCTGAGGCTTACCGCAACCGGAAAGGATATCCGTTGCCATTCCGGGATAAAAACCTACCCCGCTGGGAAACAGCTCCTCCCGTTCGTCTACCACAGCGATACTGCCAGTCCCCATATCCGATATTCTGCGTATCAGATCCCGCAACAGTGTGGTTTTTCCGCTGCCCGGAGGTCCGACAATCAATACTGATCCAGCGTTACCGGGTACCGATGCAGCTATCCCTTCAAAATCTCTGGCGACACGTATGCACAGTGATGATATATGCCGAAATCCAGTAACACTCCCCTGCTTGATTACACAGCCCCCACAGATACCGATCCGGTGTCCGCCTGCAGCAGTAATGTAACCTTCCGCAGTGGTGGCTGCCGCCCAAGGTGAATAGTGGGAGGCTGTGTTGATTACAAATTGCAAATCATCGGATACCGTAACGCCTTGCAACGAGACAGTTCTGTCCTTCAGGATCAATGTCGGACTCGTTCCCTGTCGCAAACGGATCTCCTGCAACGTGTTTTTTCCATACTTGTCCGTTTCTTCGCGAAGCCTTGGTGGCAAGATCGCCAACAACTGATTCCACGCACATTTCATTTGCATCACTCCTACAAAAGACTATGCGAGCAGCAGCGTCGACATACCACCGAAGTAAAAAATAACCGACAGCATAACGCTGTCGGTTATTCCAATCAGTTATTCTTTTTGACAACACGCACAATCTGCATCGACGCAGGGCTGAATAGCAGATTAATTATTAGCTCCGGAACAAAGTTTACTGCCACAAGTCCGGTAAGTATATATCCTGCAACATCCGCACCGGCAGCCCAAGACTGGAGCACTTCAATAAAGAAGAGTAGCATACACACAATAAAAATACCGGTGTTGATCACGGGGCACACGGCCGCAGCAAGGATCATTGCTATGTAGGGATTCTTGACCTTGAGTAACTTATACACCCAACCAGAAGCTGTGCCTGCGAGGATACCCTTGCACATTACCACAAGGAAGCACAGTACAGGACTCGCCTGAAATACCATTGCGCCGCCAGGATCAGCACCTGTAATGCAATTAATGTAGACAATGACACCAAAGGTGGCACCCAACACTGCTCCCGCGGATGGGCCAAGCAAGGTTGCACCCAATACGACGGGAATCAACACAAGCGAGATAGGAAAACCGCTGACCGGTGGGATGATCGAACTAATCGTCTGCATAACGACTACCAGCGCCATTAACAGCGCAATGCTTACCATACGCTTAATTTGTGGGTTTTTCAAGAAAATTCCTCCTAGCTGTCCCTCCGGTCAACCGGATGGGATGCATACTATTCATAATCAACGACAATCGCGTTGCTGCTCAGTCAATGTCTTCCGTTACACCATCATCGGAAAGATCACTGAAATGCATCTGAGTTGACTGACCGGAACGCATATTCTCCCACTGCTCTTTAGTAACAAGGATTGTTCTGGGCTTACTTCCCTGGAAGGGGCCAACAATTCCCTTTTCCTCCATCTCATCAACAATGCGTGCTGCCCGGGCATACCCCAGTTTCAGCCGCCGCTGAAGCATTGAAACAGATGCCTGCCCGGTTTCCAAAATCACATCCACAGCAGCAGGCAGCATTTCGTCGCCGCCCAATTCCTCGTGATTGGGTTCCGGATCCGGTGCAACAGTTTTGCCGTTACCGGTCTGGGCTGCCTTCTTTTCGATCTCATCCATAACCTGTTGGTCATAATCTGAAACGAAATTCTCCTTCACATAGGTGGCAACCGCCTCCACTTCACCATCGCTGACAAAGCAACCCTGAACACGAACAGGCTTGCCCGTGCCAATGGGAGCATAGAGCATATCTCCCTTACCCACCAGTTTTTCGGCACCTTGTGTATCCAAAATGATCCGGGATTCCATAGCAGAGGCAACAGAAAACGCAATTCGGGACGGAATGTTTGCCTTCATCAAGCCGGTGATCACATCTGCGGAAGGACGCTGTGTAGCAATGATCAGGTGAACGCCTGCCGCACGGCCCATCTGGGCAATACGGCAAATGGATTCTTCCACTTCTTTTTTTGCTACCAGCATCAGGTCTGCCAGCTCATCAATAATCACGACCACACGGGGGAATTTCTTTCCACCCTGTTCCGGATCGATAATGCTATTGTAAGCCTCAACATCCCGCACGCCAGCATTAGACATTACATTGTAACGGCGCATCATTTCAGTCACAGCCCACTGCAGACTGCCAGCAGCCTTCTTGGGATCTGTAATGACAGGGATCATCAGGTGCGGAATACCGTTATAAATACCAAGTTCAACCATCTTCGGGTCAATCATAATAATCTTGACATCATCAGGACTAGCTTTATACAAAAGACTGATGATAATAGAATTCATACACACCGACTTACCGGAACCGGTAGTACCGGCAATCAGCATATGGGGCAATTTTGCAATATTCCCCACTATACAGCTACCACCAATATCTTTACCCACGGCAAAGGATGCCGGAGATTTAGAGCGTGAAAAGTCGTTGGAATCAATGACCTCACGCAAGGTAACCATATTGACCGACCGATTGGGCACTTCAATACCAACCACACTGATTTTACCGGGCACTGCAGCGATACGGACACCGGAAGCTCCAAGACTCAGCGCAATATCATCAGCCCGGGTAGTTAGCTTATTGAGCTGAACGCCCTTACCTAACTCTACTTCGTAGCGTGTAACACTGGGGCCTCTGGTCACATTGATAATATGTGCCTCGATCCGGAAACTTGCCAGTGTCTCATTCAAGCGACGGGAATTCTCCCGCATTTCCATAGATCCGTCACCGGATCCAATAACAGGCTTTTCCAGAAGATCAATAGGCGGATAGCAATATTCCACTTTCTCCTGGTTTTCAGCCTGAGCAATCTCTGCAGCAACTTCAGCAGCGGATTCCCGGGCCTCCTCAGCAGTTACTTTTGGCTGTGCCAAAACAGCAGGTATCGGGTGCGTTACTGCCACTTCCCGCTCCAGCGGTGGCATCTGCTCCGGCACTGGATCCATCGTAACCGTATTGCTTGCGGAAACAGATGCCTTCTTTTCCGTAAGAATCAGATCAACATTCGTATTCTCTGTTACAGCCTTTTCAGCGGCGGCGACCGGTTGGGAAACGTCACCGTCGATCTGGCTCATAAAATCGTTACTTTTACTCTTCTTGACAGGGGGGTTTTCTGGTTGGGGCTCATCTTCTGTCGCTTCTTCGCTTGCCGCCAGTTCCTCCATCTGTCTGCGCTTTTTCTCAACACGCTGGATCCGTTTATTAGCCAAGTGGTTAACAACCACAGATGCAGGCTCCGGTACTTCAACAGGCTCATCCTCCCACTCTGCACGGGGACGGTTCTGCACGGCACGGACAATACTGGGGATGGTGATCTGCATTGCCGCAAGCAAGGTCAACGCCGCAGCTATGATCAAAAGGATCAAAGAAATCCAGGGGCCAACCGTACTTTTTAAAAACAACCCCACCAGACCGCAGATCAGACCTGCCGTACTGCCGGAAATACCGCCATTGTACAGTGCTACGATCAACGGAAAACCCGAAGGAAGTTCCTTGGTCTCCAGGAACAGCTGAGAAAGGCAGCCGCAAATCAGAACAAAACTGATCAGGCAGATGCTTCTCAAGATAATGGGTCGCTTGCCGCTGAAGGCGTGAATGGTGAACAGGTACAAGAGCGCTGGGATCGCTATGTAAAATGCCGTTTTTCCGATCAGGCCCAGCACAAACATTTTGAACGCCTTTGTAAGCCAGCCTTCTGGCTGGATAAACGCAATCAGGAACAGGATAAAAAGGCCAAGGCAAGTCACCGATGAGATCAACCGAATTGGGATTCCACCGGACAATTCTTCCTTCTTCACCTCTTGCTTACCGGACTTTCCGGAGTGCTTGTTAGAAGTGCCCTTGCTCTTCTTCCGGGATTCCGCAGCCTTTTCAGCCTGAGATTTTGCTTTCTTTTCTGCCATAGGAAAGCCTCCTCACGATAACATTAGGTATAGTATAAAACTAAACAACGCAACGCCCCAGCAGTAGTAAGCAAAGCCGGAAAAACCAACCTTTACCGCTAGAAAGCGCATCAAAACAATACCATAGTACGCGCCAATAAACGCTGCAGCGGCGCATACTATACACTTCAGGATCAGGATTGCAGAAAAGGCCAAACCAAGTGACAACGCGAAATAGCCGTTAATAACAACCATTACGGCAATCACGGGAATCGCCAAAAGCAGTGCAATATCTAAAATGTAGCTGCCGTCTGCTCCCCGCAGTTTTCCGTAAGTCGTGGCACACCCAATGCCGGATATACCGGGAATCAAAGTCAGTGTACTGCACAGTCCGAGAATCATACCGTCTAATGCGGAAAAGCTGCGGGAATCCTTGTTGCCCTGAGGAAATCTGTCAGGCAGGTATATCAGCAATCCGTTCAGGAACATCAGTGCAGTAATTAACCACATTCCCGGAACAAACTCCCGTAACACCGGGTAGGATGCTGCTAAAATCAAAGCAGAAAAAAACCCCCAACGAAATAAACGCAGGTCCAGAAGCAATCTGCCGTCCAGCTGCCGTTTTCGGAGCTTTCGTGGTATCGCAGCAAGCTTACGCTCTCTTCGCATCTTTGCAATTTTCGGGTAACAGGCAAGAAGCAGAGCCAGCATTGCGGCGGTTTGCGCAACCAAACGGTAAAGCGCAGCCTGCTGACCGATCCCAGTGATCTCTTGAAATAAAATGCGGTGTGCCTCGGCAGAGACAGGCAGGAATTCCGCAAAACCGGAAATTACGCCATAAAGCAGGCTTTGTAGCCAGTTTGGTTCCACGCCTATCCCCCCTTATACTTATTTTTTTAATGATAGCACACTTCTACTGAAATTTCCACCCTTAATTTTATTTCTTGGGATTTCTTTCCCGTTTTTCCTGCTTGTCAATCATTTTATGCAATGTCGCAAGGGCATCACTCAGACCTCCCAGTCTATCGATAAGTCCGGAGGCCACCGCTTCTTTTCCGTAAAGTATGGTTCCCACATCCGTCGCCATTTCACCAGTTGCCATCATATAGTTTTCAAAATTCTCTTTTGATATCTTCGAATTGGTTGTCACGAAGTCTGCGATCTGCTCCTGAATCCGCTGAAAATACCGGAACGTCTGAGGCGCCCCCACAACCAAGCCTGTCATTCTGACGGGATGCACAGTCATACTGGCAGTGGGTGTGATAAAGGATTTTTTGGTGCATACAGCTAAGGGAATACCGATGGAGTGCCCGCCGCCAAGAACGAGAGAAACCGTAGGTTTTTTCATTCCGGCAATCATCTCTGCAATAGCAAGTCCTGCCTCAATATCGCCGCCAACAGTGTTCAAAAGCAGCAAAAGGCCGTCAACATCGTCGCTTTCCTCAATTCCTGCCAATAACGGCAGGACATGCTCATATTTTGTTGTCTTGCAGTTTTCCGGCAAAACCTGATGGCCTTCAACCTGACCAATAATGGTTAGTGTGTAGATATTTCCCTTATCACTTTTAGTCATATCAGAACCAAGTTCTATGACCTGCTCCCGCTCTTGCTTCTTCAGATCCGCATTTATATTTTCCATTTGGTTACCTCCTATACTTTTTCATAGGATAACCATAATTGCAGGTCCTTTATGCAAAAAACAGTGAGCCTCCGAAAGGAAACTCACTGTTTCATATCAAGCAGTATTTATACTGTCAATTACTTGAGCCAATCATTCTTTGCGGACGACAGAAGTGCTTGAAACATCTCCAGATCATCCATTGTTGTCAGTTTGAAGTTTTTCTCACTGCCTTTGGAAAAGTAGACTGTCTCACCTAATTCTTTCATCAGTATACAGCTGGCGGCAGTACTGGTTATATTTCGTTCCTTTGCCTCTTTATGGGCCCAAAGGAGTTTTTCCAGTGTATATGTCTGCGGTGTCTGCGTGCGGAGCAAGGTTTCTCTGGGAATGGAAACAGTAGACGTGCATCCGTCTTCACTTTTGAAAACCACATCATAGCAAGGAATTGCCGCAACCGCAGAACCGTGCTTTTTGAACACGGCAATGCTGTCTGAAATAATGTCATTATCGACCATTGGGCGGTTGCCGTCGTGGATCATAACAACTGTGTCTTTCGGACAATTTTGCGCAATGGCCTCCAAGCCGTTTCGAATGGAATCCTGTCCGGTTTCACCGCCAGCAACAACCCATTTCAGCTTTGTGATGTTAAATTGCCGGGCATAGGCCTCTACAAAGCCAAACCAATTGGGAAGGGTTGCAAGAACAATGGCATCAATTTGCGGGTTCTTTTGAAACCGTTCCAAAGTGTATATGATTACGGGTTTGTCATTCACATGAAGAAACTGCTTGGGAATATCCTGCCCCATTCTGGTCCCCTGCCCAGAGGCGGTAAGCAATGCTACAGTCATAATCTTTCTCCTAATTCGTCGACGGATACTGGAAACGCCTTAATTATCCTTGTTCTTGGCTGCGAAATAATCCTTGTAAGGAATATCGGGTTCAAATGTCACGCCCTGATGGCATCTGCCGTTCATTGCATAAACATTATCGGGAATTTTCATATAATTCCCGTACTGGCGGCCGAGAATTTCGTGATAAAACAAAGGTGCTCTTACCTTGATTCCCTCAAAGGTCAAATAGCAATAACCGCCATACCATTCCACCGGCCACTGTACATTGGCGCGCCATTTTAATGTAACATCACCTGCGAGAGCGGTTTTCTTGTTTTTGTACTTAGCCAGCAGACGGTTAAATTTTTTGAAGTATCTTTTAAATGGGTACACCTTAAAGAATGCGTGTACGAACTTATAAAAGATTTTTCCTTTCCGTGACAGACGTTCATACTTACGGTCATACTGAAACGCCAAAATCCGTTTTCTGAACTGAATTTTGTGCTTAAACAGCTTTTTGCGAATATAACCGTTAGGAACATTGTCCAATACAAAGATATCCATAAAAATGCCCCTGTTGATATCTTTTTCACTGTCAATATCAATGAAACCGGTAGTATCGCAATTTCTCAGCTGCGCATGGGTTCTGAAAAAACCGTTTTCAGATAAAGTGGTTTGGAAGAAATAAGGATACTCAAATTCTTTATCCGCAATTTCCCACAGACGATCATAGTCCTTACGGGGCATAATTACATCGATATCATCATCCCAGGGAATAAATCCCTTATGTCTTACCGCGCCCAGAAGGGTTCCGCCGTCCAAAAAATATGCGAGATCGTTTCTTTCGCACACATCAATAAACTTTTCAAGCATCTGCAGTTCCACTGCCCATACTTTTTTCATTTTCTCAGTGACGGTATATCCGCATCGAACCTCTTCTTTAAAGAAATCTTCCGAAATTATCATTGTAACTCCTTTACAGCCGAACTTTTCGCTTCACAAATCGCAGAAAATACTTGATTCCATAGGTTTTAATCATTCGTCTGCACAAAAACAGTGCTTTTCTAAATCCGCCCTTGGAAGTAACCAAGATAAACCTGTCAACCGAAACAAACAAATGCATCAGCAATTCCCGTTCTCTGGCAGTCAGTAAACCAGTATCCAGCAAATGATTATCTCTTGCCTCGATCATGTCCTTGCGGATCAATTCGGAATACTCTCGTTTAAATTCCTGGTCGATTCGCACATAAGTCTGGTAGTGTGCGCGGAATAATCTTGCATAGAATGCGGGCAGTACACTTGTTTCAAGCTCAGGATGTTCTGCTAAAAAGGATCGGATGAAACGGTACTCTTCTGCCATTGTGTACACTTTCGTCCGGTCATGGATGGAAGAACCAGGATTATCAATTCTATAACAGTAGCACGGGCGTGGAACATAGACCAGTTTATCCGTTTGCGCAAACACCTGGAAAAAGAAACCGTTATCCTGGTAAGATGCGCCCGGAGTCTCGTTATAACGAATATGATGTTTTTCCAGAAACTCTCTACTGTAAATACCTGTCCAGTTGTGCATCACAAAAGAATACACTTCCAGCTCTTTATTCGGGCAGATCAATCTGTAGCAATAAGAGAAATCTTTGCTCAGCTGCCTTGCCGTCAGGTTGGTTATTCCATTTTTTGTGGACAGGTCAAAATAGTCCGTTCTGACAACTTCTGCTCCAAACTGCTCTGCCGCATTATAAAGGATTTCGTAAGTATCAGGCATAATGAAGTCATCCGACTCCAGGATACAAAAATACTTTCCACGAGCTTTGTCCAAACCGGTATTCATTGCCTTACCGTAGCCGCCGTTTTCTTTATGAATCACCACAAAACGGGGATCTTCAGCTGCATATTCGTCCAAAATACTGCCAGAAGAATCGGTAGAGCCATCGTCGACGCAAATAATCTCGATATCCTTCAGCGTTTGGTTCTTGGCACTGTCCAAACAAGGTCTTATAAATTTTTCGACATTATATACCGGGACAACAACGGATATTTTCGGCGAATTCATTTCAATTGACTCCTTCATCGGGGAAATTCTTTTTTAGATCATCAAGAGCGGCACGGATAACCTTATCCATATCATAGTAACGGTACTGACCTAGTCTGCCGCCAAAAATAACACGCTCTTCCTTTTCTGCAAGCTTCTTGTATTCGGCATAAAGGGCACCGTTTTCTTCATCGTTCACCGGATAATAGGGTTCCATTCCCTGTTTCCACTCCGCAGAATATTCACGGCTGATAACGGTTGTAGGCTGCTTGCCAAACTCAAAATGCTTATGCTCGATAATGCGGGTATAGGGGATCTCCCGATCTGTATAGTTAACAACCGCATTGCCCTGATAATTCTCTTGTTCCAGTTCCTCTGTCTCAAAACGGACACTGCGGTAATTGAGAGGACCCAGTTTATATCCAAAATATTCGTCAATACAGCCAGTATAGATAATCTTTTCAGCTATGTTCGGTTGTTCGCTGATCAGATCAAAATAATCTGTGTTTAATCTCACCTCAATGCCCGAAAGCATTTTTTCTACCATTTCCGTATACCCGCCAATCGGGATTCCCTGATAGCGGTCATTGAAGTAATTGTTGTCGTAAGTAAACCGACAGGGCAAGCGTTTAATGATAAATGCGGGAAGTTCCTTACAGTCCCGACCCCACTGTTTCTCGGTATAGCCTTTCACCAGTTTCGTATAAACATCTGTTCCAACTAAGCTAAGGGCCTGTTCTTCCAAATTTTGCGGATCGGTAATGTTCAAAGATGCCACCTGATCGGAAATGATTGCTTTTGCCTGATCCGGTGTACGAATACCCCACATTTTTGAAAAAGTGTTCATATTGAACGGCAAATTGTAAAGTTCATCCTTGTAAACAGCAATAGGGCTATTCACATAGTTGTTAAATTCAGCAAACTGATTGACATAGTTCCAAACTTCTTTATCGCTTGTATGAAAAATATGCGCACCGTATTTATGCACTTGAATTCCGGAAACAGTCTCGGTATAAATATTACCGGCAATATGATCCCGTCTGTCGATGACCAAACAGGATTTTCCTCTCAAGGTCAATTCCCGGGCAAATACAGCACCATACAGACCCGCGCCAACAATCAAATAATCATACATAGCAATTCTCCGTTCAAGCCAAATCTCAACAGCCCGCACTCGCGGTCTTATCTCAAAAACGCAGCAAAAGCCACACTGGAGCATAGCAAAGCAGCACTTTGTTATGAATATACCAAGTAATTATACCATACATCCCGCAAAAATCAACAGGAAATTAACAACAGCCCTCTGCGGCAAAATCCTGTTACACATAATTTACATACGACAGGGTTGAAAAAGTTCGATATATCTGTTATAATGAACATATCTATGCATACGCCAAAACAATATGTTTGGATCGGAAAAAGTAACTATGAAAAACAGAGAACAATACAGAGGATTGCTGTCACTGTTTGCGGCAACAATGATCGTTATCTTGCAAACCGGCGTGTTTGCCTATGTTTGGTACACCAGCTATGCGCACGTCGGTGCTAACTATTTCGTCAACGGAAACCACGCCTTGATCGCGTTGTACGCGCTGATGGTCTTATTCTTTGGAAAACTTTTTGGCAGCTTCAAGATTCATCTTCTGCGAATCTTCGATCTGGTCTTTACGCAAACATGTTCCATTATTTGTGTTAATGCCATTACCTATTTGCAATTGTGCCTAATCGGTCGATGGATGCTCCTGGATCACATCCAGCCCCTTATTTATATGACTCTGATAAACATTGTCATTGTGATCGGTTGGAGTCTTTTGATTCGCTGGATGTACACAAAACTGTACCCGCCCAAGCGGATGCTTCTGATTTACGGTGCATACAGCCCCGATAATCTTCTGCGTAACATCAACTCCAGAAAAGACAAGTACGCTATCAAGGAAACCATCTCCATTGATGAGAATATGGATCTGATCAAGGATCGGATTCTTCACCACGGCAATGTGGTGATGACAGACATTCCGGCCGATCAACGGAACCATTTGCTGAAATTCTGCTTTGAGAAAAGTATCAAATGCTACTGCGTTCCTAAAATTTCGGATATTATGATCCAAAGCGCAAAGAACATGAATATGTTTGATACAACACTGCTTGTATTCCGGAATTTGGGACTTTCTGCAGATCAACGGTTCTTCAAGCGACTCTTTGATATCATTGCTTCGCTGATCATCGGAATACTAATTCTTCCCATTGTTGGGATCATTGCGTTGGCCATTAAGCTGGATGATCGCGGTCCTGTATTTTTTACCCAAGAGCGACTAACAAAAGACGGCAAGGTTTTCAAAGTTTTTAAGTTCCGCAGTATGAAGGTCCGCAAGATGGAAGAAGAATACTGCCTGACGCGTAAGAACGACAGCCGTATTACGAAAGTTGGTAAATTTCTGCGTGCATCACATTTAGATGAACTGCCTCAGATTTATAACATTCTCAGGGGCGATATGTCCTTTGTTGGTCCCCGCCCCGAATGCCCTGAATTGGCAGAGACATACAAGCAGATCGTTCCGGAATTTGATTTCAGACTGAAAGTTCGGGCCGGTCTGACAGGCTACGCTCAAGTTTACGGCCGGTACAACACAACGCCCTACGATAAGCTGAAACTGGACTTGGCGTATATTAAAAACTACAGTTTCCTGCTGGACCTGAAGCTAATTGCGCTGACGGTGAAAGTGATATTCCACAAAGAAAATACCGAGGGCATTGACGACTGGCAGACCAGTGCAGCTAATAAGGATCAGATTGAAAAAATAGAAAGCAAATAAAGGTGCGATAATATGGAAGATTCCCTGATCTCAGTCGTGATCCCGGCATATAACTGCGCTGATACCATTTCCACGGCTATTAACTCCGCCTTGCGCCAAGATATCCTGGTCGAGATCATTGTCGTCAACGACAATTCACCGGATAATTTGGATGCTGTTATGGAATCCTTTCGGGATCGCCCCGAGGTTGTATATCTGAAAAACGATGTCAATCTGGGTGCCGCCGCAACCCGTAACAAAGGCGTTTCTGCAGCGAATGGAAAATACGTTGCATTTTTGGACGCAGACGATTATTGGGACGATTGCAAGCTCAAAAAGCAGCTTCGTCTTCTCCAGGAAAGCAACTGCATTCTCTGCTGCACAGCAAGAGAATTGCTCAGTCCTGACGGTAAGGCTACCGGTAAAGTAATTCCGGTAAAAACCAACATTTCATACCGTGAACTTTTAAAGCATAATTGCATCAACTGTTCCTCTGTGCTGATGCATACCGCCGTTGCCAAGGAATTTCCTATGCACGATGACGACTGCCACGAGGATTATATTATGTGGCTGGAGGTTCTCAAAAAGTACAGCTACGCTTGCGGTTTGAATGAACCCCTGCTGAAATATCGGCTGAGCAATACAGGCAAGTCCGGAAGCAAGCTGCATTCTGCAAAATTAACCTATCTGTCCTACCGCCGAGCAGGATTTGGAGTTGTGCATTCTTCCCTGCTGTTTTGCCGCTATGCTGTCAACGGCGTTTTGAAATACACTTTAACTCGGAGAATGAAATGACGCTTGAAGTTTTAATGTCCTGTATGCATCAGTCGGACGATGTGCTGATCCGCAAATCCCACATTACTTCTGATGCGGTTATGATCAACCAGTGTGACAAGGAAGCAGAAACAACCTACGCTACCGCAAACGGTACTGTAAGAATGTATTCTACTGTTCAGCGTGGATTAACAAAAAGCCGCAATCTGGCAATTTCCCGCGCCAGGGCCGACATCTGCCTTCTGTGTGACGATGACGAAATCTTCGTTCCCGATTACGAAAGCAAAATTTTGAATGCTTACCGCCAACTTTCTGACGCAGATATCATCATTTTCAAAATGGTAAACCGCGCTTCATCCTTCCCCGACAGGATTATGCGGCTGAGGTTTCCAAAAACAATGAAGGTCAGCTCATGGCAAATTTCCTTCCGTCTGGAAAGTCTTTTACGAACCGGCATCCGCTTTGATGAACTTTTGGGTGCAGGTACCGGTAACGGTGCGGAAGAAGAGCTGAAGTTTCTCCGGGACTGTGAAAAGGCAAAACTAAAGATCTACTACTTTCCGTGCGAGATTGCCAGTGTTGCCCAAGCAGAATCCACTTGGTTTTCCGGATTCAACGAAACATTTTTCGAAAACCGCGGTGCTACCACCCGCTATATCTTGGGATTTTGGCTTGCATTTGCTTATGCCATTTACTATATTCTCAGAAAGCGTCATCTGTACAAAAAACAGATATCTACACGCAAGGCGCTGTGCGCCATAATGAGGGGTATTCGCGAAAATCAAATCACAAAACTGGCAATGTAAGGGGTTATTATGGAAAAAATCTTATCATTTATCATTCCTTCTTATAACTGCGAGCGATTCTTGGACAAGTGCATATCCTCAATGCTGCAGGAGGATATTCTTGCACATCTGGACATCATTATTGTCAACGACGGATCCAAAGACAGTACTGCTGAAATTGCAGAAAAATACTGCTCGATGCATCCAGATTCGATCCGATTGATCAGTCAGGATAATAAGGGACACGGCGGTGCACTGAATACCGGTTGCGCTGCCGCTGTTGGCAAGTATCTTAAAGTAATCGATGCAGACGACTGGGTTGAGACCAGCAACCTGCCTGAATATATTGCGTTTCTACAAAATTGCGACAGTGATGTGGTCTTGACTCATCATTACACTCTGGATATTTCCAACGGTGAAGTTAAAAAATGGATGTCGTACCCAGGGGCATTTGGTAAGACATACCGTTTCGATGAGATTATGTCCGTATGGAACGATTATTCCAGAAGTTTGACGTTCCACGGCATCACCTATAAAACCGCATTTTATCAACAAAATACGCGTGGCCTTTCCGAGCATATATTCTATGAGGACCATGAATACGCTACAATTCCCTGCTGTCTTGCTCATTCCGTTACACCGCTGGATTTGTTCATTTACAACTACCGCATTGGCGATGTGGAACAGAGCGTTTCCGAAATCAATCAGTTAAAGCGACTTTCCCATATGGAAGCGGTGCTGAATCGGCTTCTTGCCGAATATCCCATTCTTTCTGCCCATATGGATTCCTTTGCCTGTGACTACTACTGCAGAAAGGTCCAGGGTGTTTTGCTTGCATATTTGACCACCCTTCTGTTGGTCATGCCGAACCGCAAGGAAGGGCGGCAACTGAGTGACAGAACTATGCAGACTGTCCGCCAACAGCTTCCCAAGTCCTACGAATTGTCGCATAAGCAGTACCGCATCTTCCGCTTGATGAACCAGTTCGGTTTTCGGAAGAAAACCTGGGACAAGATCCTTCACTCTGCTCTTTACCGCAAAGTTCAGGGTAATCACGATTTTAACTAAGGTGATCAAATGAAGAAAAATAAGATAAAGCTGCTTTTCAGTGGCTTTTGGAAATACAAAGACCTGCTGAAGCAGCTGGTGACCCGGGATATTAAACTAAAATATCGCCGGAGCTTCCTTGGCTATGTTTGGAGCATATTAAATCCGCTGCTCATTATGATCGTAATGACGCTGGTTTTCTCCACAATGTTTAATCGGAATATTGAAAACTTTCCAGTATATCTGTTTTGCGGTCAGTTGTTATTTAACTATATGAACAGCTCCACCCATCAAGCTATATTTTCCATTAACGGAAACGCTTCGCTGCTGAAAAAAACCTACGTTCCAAAATACATTTTCACTATGTCCAAGATCACAAGCGGCTTGGTTGACCTGCTGTTTTCACTGGGTGCCTTGGTTATCGTTATTCTGGTAACGAACGCACGGGTCACCTGGCATACGCTGTTTGTACCCGTTGTTCTTTTGCAGCTGTATCTTTTCTGTCTTGGTCTTGGTATGTTTTTAGCACAAGCGAATGTCTTTTTCCGCGACATTCAGTATATTTACAACGCAGTAACCACCGCCTGGATGTATCTGACACCCATTTTTTATCCACTTGAAGCTCTGCCGGATAAAATGAGTTGGTTTATTAAGCACCTGAATCCAATGTACTTCTTTATTGGTCAATTTCGGGATCTTGTGTATTACGGAAGATTTCCCGGTGCAGTGATCACAGCTGCCGGCTGGATCGCAGCAATCGGTATGCTGCTGATCGGTACTTGGAGTTTTTCACGCTCGAAAGATAAATTTATATTATATATTTAATCAGGAGAAGCATTATGACAGAAAAACGGATTATGATCGATGTGGATCATGTAACAATCCGATTCAATCTCTCCAATCAGAAAATAGACAATCTGAAGGAGTATTTCATCAAACTAATCAAAAGAGAACTGATGTTTCAGGAATTTCTTGCTGTTAAGGACGCCAGCTTTCAGATTCATAAAGGGGAATCCTGGGGTCTGATCGGCACCAACGGCTCCGGAAAATCCACGATGCTGAAAGCAATCAGCGGCATTTTAAAGCCATATAAAGGAAGTATCACTGTCCATGGAAGTGTCGCTCCTTTGATCGAACTGGGTGCTGGCTTTGACCCAGAGCTGACAGCAAGGGAAAATATTTTCCTTAACGGCTGTGTGCTGGGACATACTGAAAAATTCATTCAGCAGCACTTTGACGAGATTGTTGATTTTGCAGAAGTCCATCAGTTTCTGGATTCTCCACTAAAGAATTACTCCTCCGGTATGCGTGCCCGTTTGGGCTTCTCCATTGCAACTATGGTTAAGCCTGATATTTTAATTGTGGATGAAGTTCTCGCCGTTGGTGACTATAAGTTCCGGCAAAAATGTGAGAAACGAATGAAAGAACTCCGTTCCGACGGTACAACACTTTTATATGTTTCCCACAATATTGACGAAGTTCGCAGACTGTGCGATCACGTAATCTGGATCGATAAAGGTGTCATTAAAATGCAAGGTGCTACTACAGAGGTCTGCGACGCATATATCAAAGAAATGAAGAAATAAAAAATGCACCCAACAGGGTGCATTCTATTCCCTTGCAACACTTGACATAGTATCGTATAATAGTTTTGGTGATTGAATGGCAACGAAGACCAATGCGATCCGGCTGATCCAGCAGGCCGGAATTCCCTGTCGGGAAGCATTTTACAAGTTTGACGAAAAAGATTTAAAGGGTACCCACGCTGCCCACGCCATCGGTATGCCGGAGGAGCAGGTGTTCAAAACCCTTGTTGCCCGGGGCGAACGCAACGGAATTCATATTTTTTGTATACCGGTTTGTTATGAACTGGATATGAAAAAAGCAGCAAAAGCTGCCGGTGACAAAAATATGGAGCTGATTGCTGTCAGGGAGTTACTTTCATTAACCGGATATATCCGGGGCGGTTGCAGTCCGGTAGGAATGAAGAAAAAGTACCCCACACATATTGACGAATTGTGTCTACTGTTCGATGAGATCGCTGTCTCTGCCGGCGAACGAGGCCACCAGATGATCCTTTCGCCGAAGGACCTGGCGCGCTTTATCTGCGCAGAATTTGAAGATGTAATCAAATAAAGAAAGGAACATAGATTATGCAGTATGAATACACCACCAAGGGAACCTGTTCCCGGACAATTCTCTTTGACTTAGAGGATGGAAAGGTCAAAAATGTCCAGTTTATCGGCGGCTGTAACGGCAATCTGAAGGGTATTGCCGCTTTGGTTGAGGGTATGGATGCAAATGAGGTGATTGCAAGAGTCGAAGGCGTCACCTGCGGTATGAAATCCACCTCCTGCCCGGATCAGCTGGCCCAAGCTCTTAAAATGGCAAAAGATTAATAGCTAAAGTACCCACAGTCGTGAAGACTGTGGGTACTTTATTAGTCACTTTCCTCTTTTGATATTTTCCGATAGTAAAGAATACCAGCCGCACTAACCAGCAAGGCAATGACGATCATAACAATAGACAGTGTGTAGTTTTCATCACCGGCTGCTGCGCCAGTGATGGTAGATGTAATAAGAGAAGGAATCCGGGCTATTGCTACAATTGCAAGCCATTCCAACACTTTCAGATGGGTCAAGCCTGCGAAATAACTGATAAAATCCTTTGGCGTTCCCGGAATTAACATTAAAATGAAGGCAACAACCCTTGTCTTCTTGGGATTTTTCAGAACGCTCAGCTCCTTCAGCTTACTGTTGGGGAAGAATACCTCAACAAGCTTTACGCCGAATTTCCGAACCAATATGAACACCAGCCAGCTTCCGATCAGAAAGCCAGCCAGGGTCAGCAATGAACCCTCCCAAAAACCGAAGGCATAGCCCGCAGCCATTTCCACCGGCTCACCAGGGATGAATGCCACCAGTACCTGCAGTACCACCATTCCGACAAATAGGAGGCGCCCGCCAATTCCGAAAGAATCCACCCAGCTACGAAATGCGTCCGGATCCTTTGCCATTTGGACCATAGGAACGCCCACAAACCAGCCAATGGCAGCGCAGAACAATATGAAGATCACAATTGCGATCAGCCAAACGATTTTTCTATGTTTCTCGTTCATTCCAATACCTCTCATGCCTTTCAGCAGTCGGTTACTCCTTTACCGAAGCAAGGATATGTTTGATCAGCTCTTCCCTGCCGTCTCCCTTTTCTGCAGAAAATGGGATCACAGGGCAGTCTTCCGGCAGTTCCAAGTCCTGTCGAATGGTCTGCAAATTGGGTATCAATTCACTCTTTTTTAACTTATCCTTCTTATTGGCCACTACCACAAAGGGACACCCCGCATCTATAAACCACCGGGCCATCGTAATATCATTATTTGTGGGCGGATGACGATAGTCCACGATCAGCACGCCCAGATCGATCCGCTGTGCGGCAAAGTAATCCTCCATCAGTTTGCCCCAACGCTCCTTTTCCTTCAAAGGAACCTTGGCAAAACCGTAGCCGGGCAAGTCAACAAAGTAACATTTTCCGTCTACTGTGAAATAATTGACGTGGATCGTTTTGCCCGGAGTCTCCCCTACCCGGGCAAAATTTTTGCGCTGCAGGATCCGATTAATCACCGAGGATTTTCCCACATTGGACTTGCCTGCAAAGGCGATCTCCGGCAAACGGTTCCTGGGGAAATCCTTCGGTGCGGCTGCAGAGATCAAGAATTCAACCTTTTGAAAATTCATAGCATTACCTCACTGCCGCAAACCGGGGTTTCGGGAATTGGACTTAACTTCTTCGGGGATAGAACTGATAATTGCAGGTACCCGCAGTTCCGATTTAGGAATCAGCGCCGCCTCCAAAACTGTTTCAACGGTTTCCGCCGTAATAAAGTTCAGGCAGCGGCGAACAGAGGGATCAATATCCTGCAGATCGCGCTCGTTTTCCTTGGGTATGATCACTGTACTGATACCATAACGCAGAGCCGCCATTGTTTTTTCCTTCAAGCCACCAATGGGAAGTACTCTGCCGCGAATCGAGATCTCACCGGTCATCGCAACATCCCGCCGCACGTTTGCACCAGTTAAAGCAGAGACCATCGCTGTGCATACAGTAATGCCGGCGGAAGGTCCATCCTTGGGAACCGCACCCTCTGGAAAATGAACGTGGATATCTTTGAGCTTATAAAAATCCTCAGAAACACCCAGTTTACGGGCATTGGCACGGATATAGCTCAGCGCCGCGTGGGCAGATTCTTTCATCACATCGCCCAAATTCCCAGTCAACTCCAGTTTGCCTGTTCCATCCATCACATTTACTTCCACCTCCAGGGTCTCGCCACCCACAGAAGTCCAGGCAAGTCCTGTGACCAACCCTACCTGGTCTGCCTCTGGAAGGCGATCCCGCAGGAATTTCCGGGTTCCGAGGAATTCCTCCAGATTACTTCCTGTGACCTTAATACGGGCGGAATTCTCTGCCTCCACAAGTTGCATATCCGTCTTTCTGCAGATCTCCGCAAAACAACGCTCCAAATTCCGCACGCCGGACTCTCTGGTATAGCAAGTAATGATCTCCCGGATCGCATCGTCTGCAATTCGAAGCTGTGATTTTTTCAAGCCGTGCTTCTTCAGCTGCTTGGGAATCAAGTGATATTTGGCGATCATCAGCTTTTCTTCATCGGTATAAGAACCAAGCTCTATAACCTCCATACGGTCAAGGAGCGGTCTGGGAACTGTGTCCAAAGTGTTAGCGGTTGTAATAAACAGAACTTCGGAAAGATCAAAGGGAACCTCAAGATAGTGATCCCGATAGGTCTTGTTCTGCTCCGCATCCAGCACTTCAAGCAGGGCTGCACTGGGATCGCCCCGATGATCACTGCCAAGCTTGTCAACCTCATCCAGTAGCAAAACAGGATTGCTGCTGCCTGCCTGAGTCATCGCCGACATAATGCGGCCGGGCATTGCGCCCACATAGGTTTTTCTGTGACCGCGGATATCTGCTTCATCGTGGACACCGCCAAGCGCGATCCGCGCCATTTTCCGGTTCAAACTGGATGCAACTGAGTAAGCAACCGATGTCTTACCAACACCGGGAGGCCCAACCAAGCAAAGGATCTGCGGTGGCATATCGGGGGCCATCTGCCGTACGGCAATGGTCTGCAAAATACGCTCCTTGACCTTCTGCATACCGTAATGATCCCGGTCAAGAATCTTTCTGGCTGCTGAAACATCGACACGTTCCTTGGTCTTGACGTTCCAGGGTAAATCGAGTACAGTATCCAAATAATTACGCAGAACGGAGGCTTCCGAAGATCCAAAGGGTTGCTTTTTCAATCTATGCAGGTCTTTCAGAAGCTTCTGTTCGGTTTCCTCGGGCAAATGTAAAAGAAGGATCTTCTTCTCCATCTCTCCGAATTCGGACTCGTCGCCGTCACCTAACTCCTCGTGAATCGCTTTGAGTTGCTCACGCAGGTAGTAATCCCGCTGTTGCTGATCCATATTGGCTTTGGTTCGTTCCTGAATATCCGATTCCAATTCCAAAATCTCCAGCTCCTGCCGCAGATAACGAACCGCCATCTCCAGCCGCTTGACAGGATTCGTCTGTCCTAAGAGGCTGATCTTATCAGCATAGTCGATGAGCGCATTCTGACCAATGCAGTCGGCCAAAAAACCGCTGTGCTCCGTTGCGATCATTCGCAGCTGCACCGGCTGTGCATTCTGCTCAGATAACTCCAAATAGGAGGCAAACAAACTGTTGGCCTCCCGACGAAGGGCACGGGCCCGCAGAGAATCCGCCACCTCAGTCTCCGGAACAGACGCAACAACACCAGAAAGATAGGGCTCATTCTGCACTAATTCCTGAATTCTAGCGCGGCAGATACCGGTCACCAGCACACGTATCACGTCACCGTGACCTTTCAAAACCTGCTTGATCTTTGCGACTGTGCCCATCGTATAAAGTCCATTCAAGTCCGGATCGTCGTCCGCAATATCCCGCTGAGGAATCAAAAGCAAATTTTGGTCTTTTTTCATTGCTTCTTCCAGAGCAAGCACCGATTTACGTCTGCCGACTTCAAAGTGGATGGTCTGGTCCGGGAAAACAACAAGCCCCCTCAGGGCTAAAATCGGCAATGTGCCGATACTTAACTTCTCACTCATAATGGTCTCCTTGCAAAAAAGGGGGTAGCTGACTACCCCCTCCGCTTTTGCTTTAGTATTTCGCTCCTGCCTGCGGCCGGGGATTTGCCGGGTCACGCAGGATGATCGGTTCACCGCCGGCAACTGCGTCCGCAGTGATAATCACTTTTTTAATCGTTAGATCGGAAGGGATAGAGAACATAATTTTTGTCATAATTCCTTCCATAATGGCCCGCAGTCCTCTTGCGCCGATCTGTCGGTCCAGCGCCTTCTTAGCAATAGCGTGCAAGGCGTCTTTGCGAATCTCCAGCTCAACATTGTCCAGCTCCAGCAGTTTCTGATACTGACGGGACAATGCATTCTTCGGTTCCACAAGGATCCGCATCAGATCATCTTCAGTAAGACTCTGCAGGCTGGTGATCACAGGCATACGACCCACAAGTTCTGGAATAATGCCAAATTTTAAAAGATCGTGGGGTTCAACTTGTGCCAGCAACTTGCCAACATCCCGGTTTTTCTTGCTCTCAACCGGTGCATCAAAACCGATGGCGGACTTTTCTGTCCGGGCAGCAATGATCTTATCAAGCCCATCAAAGGCGCCACCGCAAATGAACAGGATGTTAGTGGTGTTCACCTGGATCATTTCCTGCTGAGGATGCTTTCTGCCGCCCTGCGGCGGAACACTGGCGACTGTGCCTTCCAATATCTTCAGAAGTGCCTGCTGCACACCCTCGCCGGAAACATCCCTGGTAATGGAAGTATTCTCGCTCTTGCGGGCGATCTTATCCATCTCGTCGATATAGATGATGCCATGTTCTGCAAGATCAATGTCGAAATCAGCTGCCTGCAGTAGCCGCAACAGGATATTTTCCACATCATCACCCACATAGCCCGCTTCTGTCAGTGTGGTGGCATCAGCAATGGCAAATGGAACGTTGAGTATCTTGGCCAAGGTTTGCGCAAAGAGAGTCTTTCCGGAACCGGTAGGACCAATTAACAAGATATTGCTCTTTTGCAGCTCGACATCCGAGTCTTTCGCAAGATAAACACGCTTATAGTGGTTATAAACAGCAACAGACAGCGCAATCTTAGCATCATCCTGACCAATGATGTAGCTGTCCATAAAGGATTTGATCTCTTTGGGTGTAGGCAGCTTCTCCGGCTGGCGGAGCTTTCCCCGATGATCCATTTCGATCTCATCCATCAGTAAATCGCTGCAGGCCTGCACACATTCGCTGCAAATACAGACACCGGGGCCAGCAATCAACCGCTCCACCTGCGTCTCCCGCTTGCCGCAGAAGCTACAGCGGATGGACTGTTCTTCATTTCTCGGCATAGAACCGTTTCCGCCTTTCTACGGGTTTCTTAATGGCGCTCAAGCACGCGATCCACAAGACCGAAAGCCTTGGCTTCTTCAGCAGTCATAAAGTTATCGCGCTCGCAGGCGTCGGTAACTTCCTCGATACTCTTACCGGTATTTTCCGCAAGGATCCGGTTCATCCGGTCCTTAATGGTCTGCAGGCGCTTCATATGGATGGCCATATCAGTGATCTGACCCTGGGTGCCAGCAGAGGGCTGATGGATCATAATCTCAGCATTGGGCAGCGCCATACGCTTGCCCTTTGTGCCTGCACTCAGCAAAAACGCACCCATAGATGCTGCCATACCAACACAGATAGTTGCAACATCACACTTGATGTAACGC
>CAYVSU010000008.1:0-36158 GCA_964454215.1 uncultured Oscillospiraceae bacterium
ATAGCTGCCGAGCTGAACAATGTAGCCATCTCCAAGCCGTGCGGCATTCCAGATTCCGTAATTGCCTACCTCGGTTTTCTTGAAATATGTTTCTTTTCCGTCCGAAGAATATTGGCTTAAGCAGAAATACTTGAAATCTCCGCGGCTGATGACAGCATAGCTGCCGTCTGCATTTTCGAGTATTTCAGCAATGTATTCATCCTCGAAACCGTTATTAAGCATATGCTTCCAAAGGAGGTTACCATCCGAATCGATTTTAGCCATCCATGCATAGGAGTATTGAGAACTGCTCCATGTGGGCGTTTCTCCGTACGCAATCACTCCGTCAGATACGGTACTGAATCCATTGATCCAGAATTCGGATATCGAAACACTCCATAAGAGCTTCTCTCTGTCATACTTCTCGATGAAACTTTTATTATGAACTTCGAAACCGAGCTGTGCATCCTCTTTATATTCAGAGCGATACTCATAATGGAGACCACCTTGCTGACTGGGAAGTATAAATCCACCATTATAATTCTTATAGTTCCATAGGTTTTCGATATCTTCCGGAGTGGGATTATCCTGTAGAATCTCATATCCTCCAATTTGATCAGCAGAAAGGCTGCTTGCGATTACTTCCGCTGTCTTGGAGTAAGTGAAGGACTTAGTCGTGATATCTCTGTACACTGCTTTGATCTCACCACGGCTCAATCCATCGGTAGACAGGCCATATTCGTTGAAAAACTTGATTGCTTCACTATATTCTTTGGCCTCAACAGTTATCAAACCAATAGAGATAAGCAATATGAAGCAGGCTGCGAGAGATGCAATTGCTCGCCATGTCCTGCTTCTGGATTTGGACTTGAGAGTGGGTTGCATTGTGTGAAAATCCAAACCTGTTTCAGGAAGTTTGGATGCGGCATCGTATAATTTCTGTTCCATTTCAATCCTCCTTATTTCGTAGTGCGGAGATGGCGCGTTCATACCGCTTCTGAGCGGCGCTTGAGGTGATTCCCAGAACAGAACCAATCTCCTTATGGCTTAAACCACCTACAATTTTTAAGGTTACAATTTCCTGCTCCATGGGAGAAAGAGACGAGATCAATTCTATGTATTCAAATCGACCGTCTAACTGGGCAGGTGTTTCTGACAACGACCGTTCCCGCTTTGATTTTCGTAACTGATCGTAGCACAGATTGCGTGCGATCCGGTATAGCCACGCTTGCTCTTTACCGGAAGCACATCGAATTCCCCCGGATAGAAGTTTTACAAAGGTGTCATGCAGGACATCCTCTGCTAGATAGGGGTCTTTTGTGATGGAGAGGGCATAGCGGAATATGCCGTTTTTGTACTGCTCATACCAGCTGTATATGAGCGACTGGTTCATAACCATCACCTCCTTCTGTAAATAAGACGATTGAAACGCAAGAAATACGACATAGTATATTGCATTAATTATATCATATACGCTTGTTTCTGAAAAGAAAAAAGCTGATTGTAGGCAAAGTGCCTATCAACCAGCCCTCAAATGCTTGCTTCGGTCGTTCGAATCCATCATGTAGGTATTTTACATACATGAAAATCGAGCGAGAATTTTGGGTATAAAAACACGAAAACCGCTAGAGACTCTAGCGGTTTTCGTCGTGCAGTAATTAAGACCACACGTTTTGGTGGGGGAGGACGGATTCGAACCATCGAAGCGATACGCAGCAGATTTACAGTCTGCAAAAAGATGGCTATTTGCAATGCTATTTTTGAAAATTGACATCAATGCGACATATAGACAGAAAAACTGCCTACTTTTATGCCTCGTTCTTACGGAGGTATTTTTCCATTCCGGCGTTGAAATTTGCTACCGATTTCTGGCTTTGTTTTGCCCGAAGCTCGGTGTAGATCGAGCGGGTAGTTTGAATATTTGCGTGGCCAAGGATGCGCTGTGCGGTCAGCTCATCCACGTCCAGTTCAAACATCAGTGTGGCGGTTCCGTGGCGGAGGTTGTGCGCGCCAAGTACAGGCTTTCCTTCGTCGTCAATAAAGCCGATGGCGTCGCAATATTTCTGCCAAGCACCTTCATATCCCCGGAGAGTCATCAGACCGCCGCCTTTACCGCTGCGATTACTGTCTGCTGCCGGGAACAAATAGTTCGATGTGGCGGCGCGGTGGGCTTCTTGAAGGTAGGGTAGAAGCACATCAAGGATGGGAACAGAGCGAACGCCCATCTCGGTCTTTGGTGTTTTGATCTTGGGGCTGGCGCCGACGGTGTAGTCCAGCGATTTAGTTACCTGAATCAGCTTGTTTTTGAAATCAACATCGGTCCAAGTCAGCGCCAATGCTTCAGACTTTCGCATACCGGTACACAGAAGGAAGAAGGGAAACAGCCCGAAAGGCTTGTCGATGCTGCTGCAAATGACTTTGATCTGATCATCCGTGGGAGCAATACGCTTTCCTTGCTTCAAGCCCTTGGGGAGCTTGACAGAGGTCACCGGGTTATAGAGGGCGTATTCATTTGCTATGGCATAGTCGAAGATCATACGGTACAGGGAGCGGATACTGTTCGCCACGGTTTTGCTATAGCCATTCGTTTTGGCAGCGGTTAGGTGGTTGATCACATCCAGAGCGGTAACTTGGTTCATCGTTTTATCGCCGTGCCGGTGCAGAATGTCGGCATAGTGGGGCGCATAGTTTTTCCATGTTCCCTGGGTAATTTCTTCCCGGTGCTGCCGCTCCCAGGCTTCTGCGATCTCCCGGAAGGTTGGCTCTTTGGGGTTGTTGATGTCCTGCAGTTTTTGCCATAGCCGCTGCGGATCCCGATCATAGACATAATGCCGGCCGGTTTCGTCCGTATAACTGCCCTGATAGCGGCCGTCTTTGCGCAGGGTAAACAAGTCGGCATAATTTATCTTCTTTGCCATTTGACATTCCTTTCCGGGTGTGTTACCTTAAAAGGGCAGACTCCCCCTATAATGATGTGTGGCGGTTTTCTGTACAGCCCCCGATCTGCTCCAACAGGTCGGGGGCGCTTTTTGTTTTTATGAGAATATATCAAGATTTCAAGATTCCCAAGGGAAGTGGCTATACTTCGGCCCACGCTGATCCTGAAAGTACTTGATGTAAGCGCCAGCTCTGGAGATGACATCGCAAAACGGCTCGAAGTCAATGGACAAAACGGTATCGCGCCCAATGTCGTCAAGAGCATCTAAATCGGTGCCAGAATACTTAGAAACAAGAGCGAAGAATGCCATCATTCCATTTTTAGTCTTTAAATCGAAGTTGGCATCAATAAAAGATTGATAAATACCAGAAGCATCTTCGTAAGGTGATGGGGCGGTATTCAAAAAAATGCGTTTGACAGATTGAAAAATTTGCAGATCATCTAAACGGTCTCGGACGGAATATAAAATAGCGGCCCAGATTGCGGAAATTCCAGCGGGATTATTGTGGTGAATGCAGAGCAAACTATCGGCATAAAACCGAATTCGATTGGCAATCATTTCTGCCATTTCCGCATGGGGTAATTCTGCAACACGCTCCGATAAAAAATGCAACCGTTTTTCAACGAGCTCCAGCTGAGCACTGTCTTCCTGCTGTTTGGTGACAAACCAAGAAAAAATGCAGAAGTTAACCCAAAATAAAGCAGCTGAAATCATATAGGACAGAAGAATATAACCGGCTACTTGCGACACACTTTCAGGGTGCAAAATGTCAAAGACGTTTCCCAGAATGATGAGAACGACGGCGGCAAAAGCAAGCCGCAAAAACAAAAGACGCCGCCCTTTACTCTTGCTGACGGATTCTTTTGTGCGGAAGTACAATTTTGCAAGGTCTTCGGGATCGTCAAGTTTGCAAAATTCTTTGGGTTGATCGCCTGTCATACCTGAACTCCTTTTTATTAGCGGACGGTGCTGGTGAAGGCGACGGCCTTACCAAGGATGCGGACGGTGTTCATTTCCTCTCCCCAAAAGACCAGGGGGCGGTACTGGGGGTTCTCCGGCTCCAACACAATGTGATCTTCGAAGAGCCGGACACGCTTCAATGTTGCTTCGTTGTCAATCAGAACGGCGGCAATCTGGCCGCTCTCCACGGTTTCCTGCTGCCTAATGTACACGATATCCCCATCGAAGATTCTAGCATTGATCATACTGTCGCCTTTACAGGTGAGGGCAAAATCCGCATGGATGTGGGTGGGCATATCCACGTAATCTTCAATATGCTCCTGGGCCAGAACGGGAGCACCGCAGGCAATGGAGCCAATCAGCGGGACCTTGCCCATAACGGGGAAGGGGATGATGTTGGAAGGCGTGCTATCAAATATTGCTCTGTTAACGACATCGGTCTTACCGAGAAGATAATCCATATCCACGTTGAAGAAATCGGCGATTTTCTCCAAAGTTTCTAAACCGGGTTCGCGCTCACCGCGTTCGTACATATTGATGCTACTCTTTGACATACCAATAATCTTGGAAAAATCCATTTGCGACAAATCGCGTGCTGTTCTAAGTTGCCGCAACCGCTCTGCAAACCTGCTCATAGCAAACCTCCCAATAAAGATACTAATATAATGATACACAAAATGTGCACTTTCTGCAATTGTGAAAGTGCACAAAAAGTGCAACAGTTATTTGTGCACATTTTGTGGGCAGTTTTTGTTGACAAATGCGCACGGATGGTGTATGTTGAATATGCGAGCACAAATAGTGCACACAACTAGGAGGTGTGAATGATGAGCACAGGTGCAAAACTGAAAGAACTTAGGGGAACTAAAACACAGCAAGAGGTTGCGGAAGGGATTGGAATTACCAAATCAGCCCTTGCAATGTACGAAAGAGATGAGCGAATTCCGCGTGATGAAGTAAAAATTCGTATAGCGGAATATTTTGGAGTATCACTGCTCTATCTTTTTTTTAACGGAAGCGAGCACAAAGAGTGCACGAAGAAAGCGTAGGGGAGGCAATATGGCACGAGAAAAAGAAGATTACCGGGAAAATATCGCACAGCTGAATCGGCTGTTCCCGGAAAGAGAAATGCTGACATTGCAGGAAATGATGCAGATCCTCGGGTACGGCAGCAAGAATACTGTCAAGAAGTACCTGGGTCAGAAGATCGTAAACGGCAAGATCAGCAAGGCGGCTCTCGCACGGTATATGTGCGGGTGATAAATGGAGGTAAATACATATGAATTACGCTGATAAAGAAGTGATCGCAATGGTGAACCGCCCTCACGTGGAGCGGGCCTGGAAGAGGGCGGCACACAAGGAGAATTGCCGCCGGCAAGCGCAGCTGCAGAGAACACTCCTGCTGCTTATCATCCGCATCGAATATCATCTGCTCGGCGTTTGCCTGTTCTGCATCGGGGCGATGCACGAATGGGTGGCGGGCTGGCTCGCCGCTGCCGGGGTGCTGAGCTGTATTGCAATGGCAGCGGTGACCTTTGGACGATTTATCGAGGTGCGACGCTATGGGTGATTTTACTGAGCCCAATGCCGAACAGAAGGCGCTTTGCCGGGAAGTGAATATCGACCCGGCGGGGTACGTTGTCATTCTGGATAATGAGAGGTTGCTTGTGATGCTCCACCTGAAATCCAGAAACGAAGTCACAATACACAAAAACAGGAGGGTGAAAAATGGTAGTAAGTGAGTCCGGATTGCTCCGGGCAATGAAGGATGCCTACAAGGGCGTAGGCTACAAGGTTGCCAACAAGCAGGTGGGCAACGTGGAAGAAATTATGATCGGTGCCCCGGGCTGGGTCGTGCTGATCGAAAAGAAGAATATGCCCCGGAAGGTCCTTGGCCTGATCGCGGAGCACGTCGGGCAGATCCCGGCGCCGGGTGAGGCGTTCCAGGTATCCAAGAAGGCAACGCAGACGGAGATCTTCGGCGTGTCGATGCAGCTGCTTGAGGGAATGAAAAACGACGAGAAAGAGCGGCGGTTGGCAAAGCGCACCACGCTGACCCTTGCCGGTTATCCGCTGTGGCAGCGGGAGAAGGATCTGAAGATCGTCCGGGTGCCTCCGCTGCGGGAGGATATTATGCTCGCCCACGGGCGGGATGTCTGGATGTTCGATGCCGACACGCTGATGGTAGACGGCAAGGCAAGCCGGGTCTATGTAGATACATACTACATCGTCGAAGAGGAAGATCTGCTGAAGCATCTCTCCAAAGTGGCATTTGTCACGTTCGGCAAAGGCATATAAAAAGGCGGCACCCCCACCGACCAAAGTTAGGGTGCCGCGCAATTACAAACCAGCCGAAAGGGCTGTGTGAGTATTATAGCATACAGCTTCATTTTCGGCAAGAAGAAAATGGAGGTTTATATGACAGTTTTCGAAATGATCGAGGCTCAGCAAAAGGGAAAAGAAAACACAGCTCCCTGGATGGTGGGCGAGCAGCTGAAGGATATTTGTCGAGCCGAGCCAGAGAGCGCGGAGATCGTGGAAAAAGACCTGGAAGTGGCAGCAATGTCTATTGTTGAGTGCGAGAAGAAAATCAAGGCCTGGGCGGACAAGCAAAAACGAAAAGGCAATTGCGTGTGCGTCCCTCCCAATGTAGCGGAGAAGATTATCCGGGAGTTTTACGGTCTTAACAGTGCGAAGCAGGAGATACCGCACCCGGCTCGCTTCCCAAACCCTGCACCTAATTTTCTGAACCTGGATGACCTGTTGGGGATGTGAGGGTGTGGCTATGGATCTGGTGAAGCTATTACCGAATCGCCCTGCAATGAACGATGGGGAGCTGAATGCCTGGTTAATGGAAAACGGAGGCCGTGGCCGTGAGGTCTTGACCTACCGGAAAGAAACATGGAGAAACCCACTGACGGAAGAACTGGAACCTATTACCCATTGCACTTGCTCTGTATGTGACGGGCAATGGAATACTTACTACTACGGATTTATCACGGGCAGTTATCCATCGTTTGAAAATCACGATGGGGTACGGCATAACGGCGACGTCACTACGTGCCCAATGTGCGGTGCCAAAGTAGAAGTAGCATATCACAGGCGGTTGGCGAAGCACCCTATTGTTAGCACCAAATACCCCTGGGAAATTGTCAAAAAGGACGGCAATCTTATGTTTATTTGCTGGGCGGTCATGTATGAAATTGATGATTACGGCCCGGCCCTATATCACCAAAAGCGTAATGCCTATGTACTGGATGCAGATGGACGTTGGCATCGTTTTACAGCAATGGAGCGAAGCGGGTGGAGCTCTATGAGCAAAATGGAATACATCGACAGCTGGTACGAAACGAAAAAATTCTCCGTTCCGGACGGCAACTTCAAATTGATGCTCCCGCACGAACCGGCGGTATATGAGGGGACTGCGTTGGAAAACGCAAAGATGGAATATCTGGAAGCAGCAGATACCAGAACCGATCTAATTCAGTATGCCAGACTTTATCTGCGCCATCCAACAGCAGAAAATATCACTATGAACAGCCCTCAGCTGATGGCTGCGGCTATAGGGAGTACAAGTAGAGTCACAGGGTTGGACTGGCTCAACTGGAAAGCAGCGAAACCGCATGAGATCCTTTTTATGGAAAAACCGGAATACAAACAGGTTACCGAGCTTTCTGAGGATGATGCAAGGGCTTTGATAAATCAGCAAAAATCCGTGGCGGCTTGTATGCTCTGGGGTGTGCCGAAAGAGTACGCAAGAGTGTTGGGCGAAGAGGGAATCGATTTTGCCTTTACTGCCTATAAAAACAAATATATGCGCAACTGGTCGTTGGTCCGCCTATGGAACTATGTGTTGAAAGTAGCACAGACGCAGGAAAAGAAGAATAACCGCCCAATAGAGTCAGCTGTAGATCTTTGTATGGATTACTGGAAGGATGCAAAGTTGGCGAATTTCAACATTGCGGATCCGGTAGTTATGTTTCCAAAGGACGTGAGGGAGGCCCAGGCGCGCGCTGTTGCAGCAATCAAATACGCTACAGATGAGAAGTTAAAGGCTAAATTTAAGCGTCAAGCTGAAAAACTGGCACCACTCCAATGGAAAAATGGTGGCCTGATCATCGTTCCAGCACAGGATGAAGGTCAACTGGTCGCCGAAGGAAAATTCCTGGGGCATTGTGTGGGTGGCTATGGCGAAGCTCACTGTCACGGGAACAGCATCTTCTTTATACGACACGCGGCGAAGCCCGAGGTGCCGTACTTTACACTTCAGCTGAACACGAGGACGGGAGTGGTGCTGCAAAATAGAGGAGAGAAGAACTGCCGGCGCACCCAGGAAGTGCAGGATTTTGAGAAGCAATGGCTGGACAACGTTGTTGCACCCTGGCTAAAGAATAATCAGAAGAAGGAGAAAACAGTATGAGTGAAATGATCGTATCGAACTATCAGCGGGGAATCGCGGAGATTACCCGGGATATTCGGATTAAAACGGGGCAGTTCCTGATGGATGCCATTGAAATTGGACGCCTGCTCTTCGAGGCGAAGGCGATGGTGGAGCCGGGCGGCTGGATGCAATATGTGGCAGAGGAGCTGCCGTTCTCCCATTCCTGGGCGAACAATTATATGCGCCTTTACAAGGAATTGGGCGGTGAGCAGATCTCTCTGTTTGGCAACTCGCAGGCGCTTGCGAACCTGAGTCCCACGCAGGCGCTGGAGCTGCTTGCCCTGCCGGTAGAGGAACGGGACGAATTTGTCCAGACCCACGATGTGGAAAATATGTCCACCCGGGAACTGCATCAGGCGATCCGGGATCGCGATGCCAATCTGCAGGCCGCCAATGAGCAGGCCGCTCGGGCGGAGAAGGCAGAAGCAGAGGTGGAGAAACTGAATGCTGCTGTTGTGCAGCAGGCGGATTTGTTGGACAGCAAGGATACCGAATTGGAGCAGCTGCAAGCCAAAGTGAAGGCAGCCCAGGAGAAGGAGGCAGATGCTAACGGTAAGGTGGACAAGCTGAAGGCCCAGCTGGCAAAGGCCAAGGAGGGCGAGAAATCTGCCAAAGCAGCGCTTGAGAAGGCAAAGACGAATCCGGAGATCCCGGAGAGTCTGATGGAGCAGATGCGCAGCGAGGTGGCGGCAGATGCGGCCAAGCAGGCAACGGAAGAACTGCAGAAGCAGCTTGCCGCCGCGACCAAGGAAAAAGAAGAGGCACAAAGAGCGGCCCAAATTGCCGAAGAAAAACTGGTGGCGGCACAGAAGCAGCTGCAGCTGTCCTCTCCGGAGGCGGCTGAGTTCAAGACCTTGTTTGGGCAGGTGCAGGAGGACTTTAACCGCCTGCAGGGTGCGCTTCTGAAGGTACAGCAGAGCGATCCGGACACCGGGACAAAACTGCGCAAGGCGGTGCAGATGCTGCTGGATAAGCTCCGGGAAGACATAGGGGGCTGACGGCATGGACAAGTATCTCATTACATTTAAGAGGAAGAATGGCAGGAAAACATATTTGGTAGAAATGCCCAGTATGCCAAAGCTTCTGGCTTGGATCGAGAAGAATGGCGCAGGCTGTGACACGGTTTTGATCCAGAGAGTGGAGGAAGGTGCAACGAATGTATAAAGTCAAGCGTATTTCGGACGGGAGAATATTCACGGTGTACGGGTTTACAGTTGCGCGGTTTCTCTTATGGAACGAAGAGAAAGGGCACTGGATGTGGCTGGAACAGGACGATTTCGAGCCGGTAGTGGAGGTGTGAATATGCGAGCGATTCTGATAAGCATCAAACCGCAATATGCTGAGAAGATATTTTCTTGGGAGAAGGATGACGAGATCCGGAAGACCATCCCACGCGTACCGCCTCCCTTTAAATGCTGTGTGTACTGTACGCTTTCCGGACCTGCAGAGATCCGGAAGCGGATCGGTGGCGGGCTTGTGGTCGGGGAGTTCATTTGCGATGGCATCGACACAATTCACGGAACAGACACCCGAATCTATAAAGAAAGAAACGCAAGGAGTAAGTCCTGCGTCAGCAATGAGCAACTGCTGCGGTATCTTAACGGCGGCGACAGACTGAGTTTTATGCACATTGGCGAGCGTATCCTGTACGACACCCCAAAGAGCCTTGCGGATTTTGGCTTATGGAAGCCGCCCCAGAGCTGGTGTTATGTGGGGGAGGTATAGCCTATGTGGATCATTATCTGTTTGATCGGTATAGCAGTGCTGTTTTATGCCTGCTTCGTTCTGTCTGGGAAGTACGACCGGGAGGAAGAACGGGAGCATCCCTGCGATACCTGCCTGCGCTGGAGCGAGTGCAACGGCGTGGACGAAAACTGCCAAGTAACCAATAAAAGCAAAAATATAAAAAACGGAGGTAAAGACGAGTGAAAAACTACATAGCGATCAATGGTAAGAAAATCGAGCTGACTGCAGAGCAGGCTGAGCAAATAAGGGCTAGCCTCCGAGAGGAGCGGGGCAAGCTCTCCGATGTGGCGGTAGGTGACACTACTATGATCGGCAACAATGAAATGATCGCGCTGGAGCACATCGGTGGCGCAACTTTGCTGCTGCGCAAGAATGCACTGGGCCGGATGTCCTTTGGCAAAAACAACAACTACGACGGCTCTGATGTTGACGTGGTGTGCAATAAGTTCGCAGAAGAGATTGCCGGCATCGTAGGCGAGGATAACATCCTGCTGCATGAGGTGGATCTGACAGCGGACGATGGTCTGAAGGACTACGGAGTAATTCAGAGAAAGGCATCCTTGCTCACGGCAGACCAGTACCGGCGTTATGTGGCAATACTGGACAATTTCAAGCCTGATGAATGGTGGTGGCTTTCCACACCTCACAGCACTGCCAAACATGACAATGATGATTGGGTCAAATGCGTTACGCCGTCTGGCTGCATCGGCAGTATCTACTACTGCTTCAGCTTCGGCGTGCGCCCGTTTTGCATCTTAAAATCTGATATCTTTGTATCCAACTAAGGAGGTAACATTATGAGCAACACAGCAGAAAACAAGGCAGCCGGTTTCCCCGGTGTTAAGGATGGCGAGACTTTCCAGCTCGCCGGCATCGAGTTCATTAAGTTCCCCAGCGTGGGTGGCCGCACCCCGGTTATGGCAAGAAATATTGCCTTCCGCTCCCGGTTCGGTGATAACAACGACCTGCGCGCCAGCGATGTACTGAAGAAACTCCAGGAAGAATTCCTGCCCAAGATCGTGGCTGCCATCGGCGAGGAGAATGTTCTCAGCTTCGAAACAGATCTTACTACCCTGGACGGCCTGAAGCCCTATGGCGTGATGGAATCCAAGATCAGCCTGCCTACCCTGGACTTCTACCGGGCGAATGTGGAGATCTTCGACAAGTACCCCGTCAATGGCTGGTGTTGGCTGGCAACGCCGGAATCTGCCAAGCCCCACAATAATCCGTACTGGGTGGTTTGCGTTTCGCCGTCTGGCTGCATCTACGGTAACGACTGCAGCTACGGCAGCTGCGGCGTGCGCCCGTTTTTGATTTTTGAATCTTCTATCTTTGAATCTTCCGAGGACTAATTTATGGTGGAAAATGATTTGAAGCTGATCGTAAAAGCAAAAGAGCTTGCGGTTCATACCTTCAAACTGACGTCCAATGTTAACCGATACCCAAAAAAGTTCCGGCACTCCCTGGTGGACCGCATCCAGATCAGGAGCATAGATATCTACGAAACCCTTCTGGAAGCCAACCGCATCAACAACGTGACCCACAAGCGGGAGCGGTGTGAGATGATCACCCGGGCCATTACCTTCTGCGATGCGCTGCTGTTTTACATCGAACTGTCTATGAATATGGAACTGCTGAGCGACAAGTCGGCGGAATACTGGTCAAAGATGGTTCGGGATGTAAAATACTTGGCCATTGGCTGGAGAACCAGCGAGCGCCAGTGATACTTTAGGCTGTGCGTTGCATTTTTCCTTTGCGTTTCGCCGTCTGGCTACATCAACAATAACAACTACAACTACAACAACAACGGCGTGCGCCCGTATTGATGGAATGTTCGACAGAGTAGGCTTAAGCCGAAATCCATACGCCACATCAAAAGAACGCACAACCTTTCCACTTTGTGGATAAACAAAAGAGGACTATGCTGTATGACCGACTTCGAGAAAGTGACGGATTTTCACAATATGTACCGGGCATTCCGCAAGGCAAAATGCGGAAAGGGCTACAAGAAAAGCGCCGCCCGGTTCGATCTGGCGGCCTTGGACGGCGTCAATGCGCTGATTACTCAGCTTCAGAAAAAGACATACCGGGTATCCGGTTATGCCGAGTTTAAGGTGTATGAGCCCAAGGAGCGGATCATCCAAACATCATCTTTCAAGGATAAGGTCATACAGCACAGTCTGTGCGACAATGTGCTGCTGCCGAGACTGCAGCGCGTATTCCTCTACGATAACTGCGCCGGCCAGAAGGGAAAAGGCACCCTGTTTGGTCTGGACCGGCTCAGTGAGCAGATGCAGCAATTCTATGCCCGCTACGGTATGGCGGGGTACATCCTCAAGTGCGACGTCCGCAAGTTCTTTTACAGCATATCCCACGATCAGCTGAAGGATATCGTACACTACCATTTCAGCTATGATCCGGACATCTGCTGGCTGTGCGATCAGTTCATCGACAGCACCGAGGGCAAGGGAGTGCCATTGGGAAACCAGATCAGCCAAGCCTTTGGCCTTGTGTACCTGGACAGTATGGACAAGCTGATCTGCCACGAGCTGGGCATTGAGTATTACGGCAGGTATATGGATGATTTCTGGCTGATCCATCCGAGCAAGGAGTACCTGCAGCATTGTCTGGAAGTCATAACGGCATATCTGGAAACACTGGAGCTGAGTTTGAACGGCAAGACGCAGATCTTCCCATTTAAGAACGGCGTCAATTATCTGGGCTTCCACACCTACATCACCGCAGACGGTAAAGTGATTCGGAAGGTCAGGAACCAAAATAAACGGAATGCCCAACGTAAATACCTGCGGATGGCGAAGTTGGTAGCCGCGGGAAAGCTACCGGAGAAGAAATTCCGCGCATCCTACGGGGCGTACAAAAACCACATCTCCCACGGCAACTGCTATCACCTTGGCAGAGCTATGGATGAGAAGATCAACGAGATAATAAAGGAGAAATAAGGATGGCTGAATTAAAACCGTGCCCGTTTTGCGGCTGCCCTTATGTGGGGTCAAGCTGCCCCAACCGCCGAAGGGAGGATAGGCAATGATTGAACTGGGTAAGAAATACCGGATCAAGCCGGCGTTTTCGAAGGAAAAGGATGGCTTGGGGCAGAAGATGGATGGCACGGTCGTCTACATACATCCGCAGATGCGGTATGTGGTGCTGGAATTCAAAGGCCCGTTGGGTTGTGCCAGGGAGTCGTTCTATCCGGAACAGCTGGAGAAAAATATCAGATAGCGCAGTTTGCGTCGCGGTCCCGGACAGCCGGGACCATGCCGGAGCCTGCGACAGAAATAGGGAGGTTTTACATATGAGACAAATGAAACGCCGCATTTTTATGGGCGCGATCTGCGAGCAGGTCGTATATTGCGTGCCCGACGGTGTGCGAAATCCTGCAGAATATGACCCTGAGAAGCAACGCAAGGATCGCTTTGAAGATGAAACTGCCTATGCGAAATTCAAAGTGGAGATCTCCCGGCGAAAGCACCTGCGAGTATTCCACGCAAATTTCTCACCGTCGTCCATTTACGGAACGCTGACATTTGACAATGAAAACGAAGTACATACATTCGATGAAGCCCGGATCATCCGCCGCCGGTTTGTCAAGGTGCTGAAGCGAGCGTATCCGGATGCTGTGATATTCCTCTATATGGGCCGCGGCAAGGGCACTGACCGAATCCATTTTCATATCGTGGTTGAAGGTATTCCCCAAGAGTTTATCTCGAAGAAGTGGAAGTACGGCGATGTCAAGCGGTTTGCCAACCTGCGGGAGCATTGCTACTACAACGGCGTAGATCACGGGCAGGATTATACCGGACTTGCCAACTATCTGTTTGACCACTGGACGAAAGAGGTCGGCGGGCATCGCTGGTTTCAAACTAAGAACGCCAAGAAGCCTGAGAAGGAAGAACCGACAGAGGTCCATATCCGTGGCGGGTATTCCGAAAAGCGCCCTCCCGTGGCACCCAGGGGCTACAAGTTGGTGGATATCAAAGCCACCAAGTACGGCTGCTATCATTATAAATATGTAGTGATTCCCCAAAAGCCAACCAAGAAAGAAAAGAGTGAACAGCACCGGCATCCGAGCCGGTTAGATTAAGCCTTGTAAATGTGTAAAGTTTTAGAACCAAAACGAAAGAAGAAAGGGGAGCTGCGGATATGAGCAAGCCTAGATATAACTGGTGGCCTTTTGTGCTGAACATGATCCGGGATTATCCGGCAAGAGCAAGAGACTACAAAGCGCTTCATGAGCAAAAGATCACCGCCAATATTACCGGTATGCCCGGATCAGGAGAAGCGTCACGCACAGCAGAGGGGGTCGCCCTCAGACAGCTTCCTGCACAAGAGCAGAAGGAATACGATGCTGTACATAACGCACTCACCCATTTGCACAGGCTCCCGGATGCAAAGCTGCGCCAGGATGTTGTGCGTATGACATTCTGGAGAGGATATAGCATCGCGGGAGCGGCAAATGCCCTGCACGTTTCTGATCGAACAGCGCGGAGGTATCGCTGGCAGTTTGTTATGCTTGTGGGGCTTAAGTATGGATTCTTAACGCAAGAGGAGTATGCAGCTGAAATAAAAAAAGATGGTGATCACTAAAAACCGGACTCCCAGAGCCAAATAAATGTGATATAACGATAGCGTAAACAAGTAGGCAGAGGACCAAAAGCCGTCCGCTGCCTTTCTTTGCTGCCCGTACAGGCTGAAAAGGAAATCCGGGAAAGGAGTGGCGGCTTTGGCCAAGGTAAGCAACAAGGAAGAAAAATTCTGCAGGGAATATGTGATCGATTACAACGGCACACAGGCTGCCATCCGGGCAGGGTACAAACAGTCGGATGCTGCCAACCGAGCGACACGATTGCTGAAAAAAGCCGAGGTGTCCGCGCGCGTGCGTGAGCTGCAGCAAGAAATGGCGGAAAGACTGGCTTTGAGTCAGGATTACGTTGTGATTCAGCTGGTGAAGACCTACAACGAGAGCAAAGACTGCGGAGATGCCAAGAACGCCCTGAAGGCTCTGGAACTGATGGGAAGACACCTGGGAATGTTTGACAAGAAGGCAAAGGATGCAGGTTCATCCGATGAACCGGAACGGCTGGAGGACTTGGTTTGAACCGGACGGCGGTGGAGCTGATACAGCGCAGAAAGGAAAAATGGGAGGCGCTTCACAGCATCGATTTTGATAAGCGCTTCCGAAACGCGGTGGCGGCGGAGCTGATCAGAGACCGGCAACTGCTATATGAGGTTCGCCGGAACCCGGAACTGCTGATCGAACTGGTTTTCATCGTTGTAGACAAAAACCAGAAGACTATGCCATTTTTTCTCAATGAGGTACAGCAAGAATTTATCGATACCCTCAACAAGACCATCGCAGATTACGAAGCGGGGCGAATCACGGAGATCTCGCTGCTGGTACTCAAGGGCAGACAGCAGGGCTTTACAACACTGGTGACAGCCTATCAGCTTGCCTGCTGCATTCTCAATCGGAACTTTCAGGGTTTCACGTTGGCGGACAAAAGCGACAACTCGGAATCTATCTTTCAGAACAAGGCAAAATTCCCACATTCACAGTTGCCTGCGAGCCTGAAACCTACAGAGAAATTCAACAACCGCAAGCAACTGCTGTTTGAGAAAATCAATTCCAGCTGGGCGGTAGACACAGCCACCAAGGACGTGGGCAGATCCCGGACGGTGAATTTCTTCCACGGTTCGGAGTGCGCATTCTGGAAGGACGGCATTGCCCGGATACAGGCAGCCCTTGGCGAGGCGCTGACGAAAAACTGCATCAAGATCTACGAGAGTACGGCAAACGGATTCAACGATTACAAGAAAATGTGGGACAGCGGTGCTCACATCAATTGCTTTTACGAGTGGTGGAAAACCAAGGAATACCGCTTGACAATCCCGGAGAATGTACGGGAGGAATTCTATAAGGCGATAGACACCAAAAAGGACTGGATATGGCAGCGGCTGCGCTGGTTACGGGATGACAAGCATCTCGAACCGGAGCAGCTTTTTTGGTACTGGAACAAGTACGAGAAGTATCTGGAAAAGGATCTGATCAAGCAGGAATATCCCTGTGCGCCGCAGGAAGCGTTCCTGCTTTCCGGCAAAAATGTGTTCGATACGGCCGTAATTTTGAAACGGCTTGACAAGCTCACGAAGCCCATCAAAACGGGATACTTCCGTTACGATTACGACGGCTTGAAAATCACAAATGTTCGCTGGGTCAATGACAGAAGCGGCTATATCGACATCTATCAGGTGCCCAACAGCCCGGCTGTGACAAAATACTGCATTGGCGGCGACACGGCTGGAGACGGCAGCGACTACTACACCGGCCACGTGCTGGACGCCAGGACAGGAACGCAGGTGGCGCATCTGCGGCAGCAGTTCGACCCGGACCAATACACAAGGCAAATGTATTGCCTGGGCAAGTATTACAAAGATGCCCTGATCGGCATCGAGGCAAACTTTGACAGCTATCCCATTATGGAGCTGCAACGGCTGGGGTATCCCAACCAGTATGTACGGACCGTGCAGGACAGCTACACAGGAAAGACAGAGAAACGGTTCGGTTTCAAAACCACATCTTTGACCCGCCCCACGGCTATCTCGCGGCTTGTGGAGATCGTCAGAGATCACTGCAAAACCATCAACGACCGGGCGACACTGGAGGAACTGCTGACCATCGTGCGTAACGAGAAGGGGCGCATCGAAGCGCCACAGGGCGGACACGATGATGAAATGATGGGCCTGGCCATCGCTCACCAGATTCGGGAGCAGGTCATATTCCCCACAGAACCCATCGAGGTAGTACCGAAAACCCAGTTCAACATTGAGCAGACCGAGACCCAGCACGACTGGGGCGAGTCCATTACGATCATTTAGGGAGGAAACAATGGAAATATTACTGGTATTGACGGTCGGTGCGATGTGCATCGGCTGCTTTGTTGTTGGCGCAAAGGTAGGACAGCAGGTGAGTCGGGGCGAAACGGTGAACATCCCGCTGCCGAATCCCGCCAATGTGATCCGGCAGCGCACCGCCCGGAATGAGGCGGATCGGGAGCGCAACAGGTTGGGGACCATTATGGAAAACATCGAACGCTACGACGGTTATCCAGGCGGGCAGGTAGATATTCCGAAGTGAGGTGAAAAGCTATGGATATTCAGGAAATCAAGGAAACCACGATATGGCAGCTTTATGAAAAGGGACGCAATTACTGCCGGATGCAGAATATGTTTGCCGACACAGACCGCAACCACCGATTCTATAACGGCAATCAATGGGAAGGCGCAAAGCTGGGCGATATAGAGCCCGTGCAGAAGAATTTCATCAAGCCTATCGTCAAGTACAAGGTGTCGGTCATCCACGACAACCTGTACGCAATTGTATTTTCACCACAGAATTTTGAAAATCCGGAATTCCAGAGGCAAGCAGAAAAATATTGCAATATGCTGAACCGCTTTGCTGCCCGTGCGTGGGAACAAGACCGGATGGATCACAAGGGACGCAGAGTTACCAAAGATGCCGCTATTAACGATGAAGGTATTATCTACGTAGACTTTGACAGGGAAAAGATGCTGCCGGTCAATGAGATCATTGACAAGAATGATATCTACTACGGCAACGAAAACAGTGACGACATTCAAAGCCAGCCCTACATTCTGATCCGGCGCAGAATGCCGGTGGTGAACGCGTTAGAGCTTGCGCTTGCCAAGGGCGTCAACGAGGACAAGCTGAACCTGATCATTGGCGACAACGACACATTCGAGGAAAGCGGAGATGCAGCCAAGCTGGAAGTGGACGATCAGGTAACGGTGATCTACAAGCTGTACAAGGAAAAGGGGACGGTGCGATTCTCCGTCGCTACAAAATGGTGCGATATTGCGGAAGACGTGGATATCGGAATTTCTGTTTACCCGGTTGATCACCTTGTATGGGAGGAGAAGAAAGGCTCTGCCCGTGGCGAGGGGGAGGTCAGATACCTCATTCCTAACCAGATCGAGGTAAACCGAACAGAAATGCGTCGGGTACTGACGGTCAAGAGTCAGGCATACCCGCAGAAAGTTGTGGATGCCAGTAGGATAGCAAACCCCAATGATCTGAACCGGGTTGGCGGCATTATCAAGACACAGGGACAAACGGTGGACGATGTCAATAAGATCGTGGGAACACTGCACCCTGCACAGATGTCACCGGATGTCAAGCAGCTGCAGGATGATCTGATTCAAATGTCCAGAGACCTGGCGGGCGCAGGAGACAGCGCCACCGGACAGATAGACCCGGAAAATGCATCCGGCAGAGCGATTCTGGCGGTACAGCAGGCATCCCAAGCACCTATGACGGAGCAGAAGGAAAGCTATAAGAGCTTTATTGAAGGTCTCGCAAAGATCTGGCTGGAATATCTGATTGTCTATTCTGAGGACGGCGTGGATATGGAGGACGCAGTTACAGATCCAAGAACCGGAGAAGAGACAGTGACGGTAGTGCGAGTGCCGCAGAGCGCATTAAAAACGCTGAAAGCAAACGTCCGGGTGGACGTGACTCCCAAAAGCGTCTATGACCGATTTGCCCAGGAACAGACGGTGGAAAATCTACTGGTGCAGGGATTTTTTTCAGCGCAGCGAGTCAGTGAACTGGAGATCTACGCAAAATTGCTGGACGACGATTCCGTTGCCCCCAAAGTGAAGATCCAAGAGGCGATCCGCTACATCAAGGATGAGCAGCGGCGCATTGCCCAGGTTGAAGCGCAAGCACAGATGCAGATACAGAGAGCACAGCAATTCCTGATGACAGATCCGGACGGACAGTCATCGCAAATGGCGGACGCGCAGGCGCAGATGCAGATGATGCAGCACGCGGCGGCTGGCTCAATGAAATAAACAGACATTGCAAGAGCGGATGTATGCGACAGTCTTCCGCAAAAGCAATGTCTTTTTATTTGCCCAGGCGTGGAAGGCGTAAAAAGCTACGGAATACGGTGAAGTCAAACACCGACAAAAAAATAGGAGGAGTTCGCAATGAACGGAAACGAGAACCTTGTGACTGAACAGGTCGCTGAAAATGTGGAGCAGACCACAGAACAAACCCCGAAGACCTTCACCCAGGAAGAAGTTGACGCAATGATCAAGGAAAAACTGGATCAGGTACTCCCCGGGAAGATCGCAAGAAAGGAAGCAAAAATTCGCAAGGAGTACGAACAGAAATACGGTGACCTCGAAGGCGTGCTGAAAGCTGGCACCGGCAAGGAAAGCGTAGAGGAAGTTACGGATGCTCTGAAGAAACATTATGCTTCCAAAGGCGTTCAGTTCCCCCAGAATAACGGTTATTCTCCGCGGGATATTGAGGCGCTTGCAAAAGCTGATGCTGCTGAGATCATCAGCGGCGGCTTTGATGAGGTGGTGGAAGAGGTAGACCGCCTGTCCGGTATCGGAATCGACAAGATGACTGCCAGAGAGAGGGCGGTTTTCAAAACGTTGGCTGAACACAGACAGAGCGAGGAGCGAAGCCGAGCACTTACCAAGTTGGGTGTGACCGCGGACACCTACAACAGCAAGGAGTTCCAAGACTTCGCGACTCAGTTCAATCGCACCACCCCCATTGAGAAGGTCTACGAGATCTTCCAGAAAACCCAACCCAAGAAAAACTATCAAACTATGGGGAGTATGCAACAAGGTCCGGTTAGCGTCACCAAGGACTACTACACCCCCGAAGAGATCGAAAGGCTTACGGAAGAAGACCTGGACGATCCTAAGGTGTGGGAAGCTGTAAGACGCTCTATGACCGGCGGATAAGCTCCCCATCCAAAGAAAGGATGAATTACTATGGCAGTAGCAAACACTGTAACCAATTTCCAGCAGACCATTTGGAGCAAGTCCATTCTTCGCTCCCTGGACAAGATCACTTCCCTGCGTAACCACTGCAACTTCCAGTATGAGAAGGAAAGCAAGAACGCCAAGGAAGTCAAGATTCTGTCTGTTAACCGTCCCACCATCCGCACCTATGTCCCCGGCACCCCTCTGGTCCGCGAAAGCGCCGCAGACAGCTCCCAGCTGCTGATGCTTGACCAGTACCGGTACTTCAACTTTGAGGTTGAGGACATCGTCAAGGCACAGTCCGTCCCCGGTCTGATGGAAGCGCTGACCGACGAAGCCGGTAAGGGCCTGGCTCTGGAGGGGGACAAGTATGTGGCTGTGGTCGTGAAGACTGCAGCTGATACAGGTGAGATTGCAGTCAGTGACGAGGAAATCACGCTGACCACCGCAAACGCTATGTCCAGTGTGGAGGATGGCTTTGCCACCCTGTACGCCAACGATTGCAAGGTATCCGATACCTTCTATCTGGAACTGGCGCCCAAGGTGTTCACCACCTACCGTCAGCAGTTGACCGAGCTGTCCACCAACAACCCCGAGATCCTGAAAAAGGGCGCTGTGGGCAAGATCAACAATGCCTATGTGTGCATTGAGAACTGCCTGCCCGAGAGCGATACCGCCCACTACAACATTCTGCGCACTGACAAGGCGGTTGCCTTTGCCGAGCAGATCGAGAAGGTGGAGAAGTACCGCCCTGAGGATGCGTTTACCGATGCGGTCAAGGGCCTGTATGTCTTTGGCTCAAAGATCGTACGCCCTGCGGAGATCTATATTATGAAGACCAAGAAGTAATTCTTGACACGGAAAAGAAGGGGGGCTCAATGCCCCTCTTTTTTTGTAAAGGAGAAGTTATGAACAACGAACTGTTTACTGTAAAACCCAGTCTGAGCCAGTATTATGGCCGGACAGTCACCAAGGAAACGGAATTTGACGAGGCAACCGACAACGGCGAGATCCACCAGACACTGAAAAACTGCGTGTTGACCACAGAAATCAACCGAGAGTGGATGCAGGGCGGCATCAAGAACACGATCCACAGCGTCCAGACGGAGGAACTGCCCGAAGGTACGATCATTATTTGGAGTGAATTGCAGGGCTACATCGTGCCCAATGTGCCGATGTACAAGCTGAAGGATCTGGAAGAAGAAATTAAAGCGATCAAAGAGATCTATCACGATAACACGGATATGAACCCTAATGGGTAAAAATAGATATGGGGTGAAACTATGACACTGAAGGAAGCAAAGAAGCAGGCGTTGGCACTGATTGAAGAGCTGAACCCGGAAAGCGAATATCTGACAGACGACCCGGACATTGCCGCCAAAATAAACTATGTGATCAATCAGGTTATGTTTGAACTGGCCCGGATGAAGAAGATACCCCAGTATGTGGAAATGGAAGTTGAAGAAGGCGACACGGTTGACTTTTCCGCAATCGAGCAGAAGTGCGGTTATGAAGTGTATCAGCTGGGGACTGTGGCGGGTGTCCGTGTTACGCTTAAGGCAAGCGGAACTGTGCTGAAGATCCTGGAGAGCGGCACTGCAGAGATCGATTGTTTCGTGTATCCAACAAAAATTACAGACACAACCAGCGATAGCTATGTGCTTGAACTCAGCGCCGACGCTCTGGAGATCCTGCCATACGGTGTGGCGGCAGATCTGCTCAAGAGCGACGTTTCCGCAGAATACGGCACGGTCTACGCGAGCCGGTATGAGACTATGCTGCAGCGGCTCGACCCACGCTACAGCATTTCCGGCATAGTATTTGAAGGCGGGGTGGCTGTTTAATGGCGTACCTCACCGAAGATGATGTTGTATCCCGAATTTACAGCAATTTCCGGGGCGCAGACTTCCGGGGCGATGAGATCAATTTAGTCAGAAGCCCCGATTGTCTGAACGTATGGAAGGATTACAAAGAAACTGACAGTATAAGAACAAGACCGGGGCTGACACTGTACGAGGGCTTTGACAAGCCAGTATACGGTGTTTTTTTCTACAAGGATGTTGTGCTGATTCATAGTGGAGATTGCCTGTACAAGCTGTCGGCCGGCACAAAAACCGTTTTGTGGGAAGGCTTGATGGATTCAGCCGGCAATGCGTTTGTTTTTGAAAGTATGTGGTACTTCAAAGATGGGCAAATCTACTTGCAATATGACGGAGAAACCATAAAAGAGGTAGAGGGTTATGTGCCGACGACATCTATCGGAAGAACTCCTGCCGGAGGCGGGACGACCTATGAAGATGTGAATATGTTGACAAGCCACAGGATCAACACCTTTTTGGCAGATGGCGGAAGTTTAGACTTTTATCTGGACGCGCAGAATATTGACTCTGATTTTGCGCCTATCGTAAAGGTGGATGATGCAGTTACCAGCGGATATACCGTTGACTATGCCAAAGGAATTATTTCTTTCACGAAGGCACCGGATGCCCCTTTAACAGACGGACAGGACAATGTATCCGTGGAATTTTGCAAGACCGTTGACGGATACAGGGAAAGCATCGAGAAGTGCACCCTGCTTCAGGTGTTTGACAACCGGGTGTTTTTCAGCGGAAACCCGGATTACCCCAATGTTTTGTGGCATTGCAGCTTGAATGACCCCAGCTACGTAAGTGACCTGGACTACTACCGTGAGGGTATGGACGCAGCACAAATCACGGGAATGGCGGCAGGAAACAACGCACTGTGGGTATTTCGTGAGCCCAGCGATTCAAGCACCAATGTGTTCTACCACACGCCGACGATCGACGAAGAATATGGAAAAATATACCCATCGTCCCACTCCAGCATTGCCATTGGCTGTATAGGCAAGGCGATCAATTTCAACGATGATATCGTATTCTTCAGCGAAAGAGGTATGGAGGGCATCAATGGAGATATCACAACGGAGCAGGTTGCAGCTCACAGAAGTTCGCTGGTAGACCGCAAAATGACGGCAGAACATGCCTATAAGGATATGATCCTGGAGGAATGGGAAGGATATCTGCTTGTGTTTATAGGCGATAAGGTGTATTTGGCAGATTCACGGGCTGTTTTATCCAATGAAAACCATACTGAATACGAGTGGTTTTATTGGGATCTTGGCAAAGAAATTACCTGCACGAAAGTAAAAGACGGCGTCCTTTACCTCGGCGCAGAAGACGGTGTATACACGCTGACCGACAGAGAAAGCGCGGTTGAAAGTTATTGGGTTACGCCAAAGGATAAACTCAAGAATCCCTACAAGCTAAAGACCACGAACAAGCGGGGCTGTGTGGCAGAGGCGACGGGCGATATTTCGGTATACGCCAAAACGGAGAATACAGATTTTGAGCTGATCAGTGATTATTCGGGCGTGACAGATTATTTTGTCTGCCGGATCAAGCGGAAAAAGTTCAAAGATATTCAGCTTAAATTCTATTCAAAGACCAGATTCAGTTTGGAAACCGTCACACTGGAATGCTTTGTTGGTGGTTACATTAAGCGTTAAGGGGGGAGAAAAATGGCAAATTACGACGAAAATCTTTTAACGGAAATAGAAGAAAAAGAGCAACAGGCCCTGAGCGATGTAGACCAGGCTTACGGCAAGATGATCGGCGAAACCGACAGTTATTATAATTCTCAAATACAGGCATCCAAAGATTGGGCCGAGCAGCAAAGCAAGCTGCAGCAGGAGCAGACAGACTTTGCCATAGAGCAGATTGAGCAGCAGAAAGAGCAGTCGCAGAAAGACTACGTTAAAGAGCAGTCTGCCGCGTATGTGGATTGGCAGAAGCAGAGCAACCAGTACGGTGCGAATGCGGAGCAAATGGCAGCGTCCGGATTGAACGGCTCTGGCTACAGCGAAAGCTCTCAGGTCAGTATGTACAATACATACCAAAACCGGTTGGCCACTGCCAGAGAATCGTATAACAACGCTGTTGTGAACTACAACAATGCCATAAAAGAAGCAAGATTGCAGAACAACTCCGTTTTGGCGGAAATTGCATATGCGACCTTGCAGGAACAGCTGTCTCTGGCCCTGCAGGCATTTGAGTACAAGAATCAGCTTGCCCAGGCGCAACTGGAACAAAAAACCAGTATTGCAGAAAGCTACAACGACTATTATCTGGATGTGCTGGAGGAATTGGAGAATCAAGGGAATATCATCATTAAGGACGATGCAGATGCTGAGAATTCTGAAGCGGCGGCACAAACTGGCGCTGGTGTTCTTCCTGCCGGACTGGAAGTGATGGTAAATGCAGCCAAAGACCAACAATCTGCGGCAAGCTTGGCGGTACAACAGCAACAGATTGCCACAGTTGCAAGTACATACAGTGAGCTTAAGGAGCAGGGCTATTCCCAAAGAGAACTGGATGAAATTCTGAACAAAGCGGTGGAGCTTGGAATACTTACACAGAGACAGGCAACAGAAATCAGAGACGGGCGATAAGGCGGTGATGAAATGAGCAATTCCGGAACGGCAATGGATCAATTTCTTAGTTTCGTCCAGGAAATGACGAAAAACCGAAGCCAGAGCACACAGGAAAAATCATCAGGCACAAAAACAGGGAAGTCCTTGGCTTTTGCAGAGGAAGAATCCACGACTTCGCCAATGATCGAATTTCTTGATTATGTCAACAATGTGAAGAAGAAAAACGAGAAGCCGTCGGCGGCATCTGCGCTGCAAAATCCTCTTTCCGTTGATAATGACAGCGATTTTGATGCCTTTATTGCGGCATCCAGCGAAAAACAGGTACAGGAAAATCTGCAGGCAGCAGCAGTCACCAAAGCCCAAAACGATGCCTGGACCTTGGAAAACTATTTCGGTTGGTTAGGCAATAAAGCTATGAGCGGCTTGGCAGGCTTCGAAAAGGGCGTCACCAGCACGGCAGATTTAATTCTCGGCAACACGTTGGAATTTTTTGGATGGGAAAACAATCCAGTCAACAAACTGGCCGATCATTACAGCGATGTTTATGATGCTTTTGTGCGCAAAAGCGAGGAGTACGAAAATAAGATGGGCGGTGGCGCGGCGCTCTCGTTTGCCGGTGATGTTGTCGAGGCAACCACTGGTGCGCTGCCCAATGCTATCCTTGCTTTAATGACAAAGGGAGCGTCCCTCAAGGCCACCAGTCTGACAACGACAGCGGCGTATGAAACAGGGTCGATTCTTACAAAAGCAGGATTGACAGTAGCGGATATGATGAAGAATCCGCAATACTGGCTGTCTTTTGCCAGTACATACGGTACGGATTATGAGGAGGCGATCGCCAACGGCGCAAGTGAAGCTACTGCAGCCCTTGGCGCAACGCTTACATCGCTTATCAATGCAGGCATCGAAATTGGTTTTGACGGAATGAGCGGTATTCAGGGCCTGCCACAGGAAATTGCGGAAGAAGGCGGAAGCAAGGCTTTGAAGTGGGCGATCTCCGCAGCGGAAGAAGGCGGCGAAGAGGGCCTTCAAAAATTCGTCAACGAGGCAGTTACAAAGGTTTTGTATAACCAAGACGCAGACATTCTCAACCCGGAAGAATATGCAAAAGAGATGACCATCGGAACGCTGGTCGGTGCGGGTCTCGGCAGCGGGCAGCTCTTAGCGAATAACGCTACTACTACGACACAGAAAAGGAAAAACACCCAGTTGACCCAGAACGAGCAGGCGGTGGTGGACAAGGTCTTTGAGAATGAGGTCAAGCATCGGGAGGAAAGCGGCGAAAAGCTGAGCAAGAGTGAAAAGAACAAGCTGTACGACCAGGTCCTCAAGCAAATGGAGGATGGTGACATTTCCACAGATGTCATTGAGGAAGTCCTGGGCGGCGAGACCTACAAGACCTACAAGGACACTGTTGACAGCGAGGATGCTTTGCAGAAGGAATTTGACAAGCTGAAGCAGGTAAAAGCCAGCAAGGCGACTCTGGAACAGCAGGAACGCTACAAAGAACTCAAGCGGCAGATCGCTGAAAACAAAAAGAATTCCTCCCGGAGTCAGCTGAATGATCAGCTAAGCCGGGAGGTCTCCGAACTGGTGAAGAATGACCGGCTCAGCGAAAGCTACAATGAGCGCTCCCGGAGAGGGCAGGCGTTCGAAGTGGATGTAAACCAGTACAGCGGAAAGGCGAGAGAAACGGTGCAGAACGCTCTTGACAGCGGCATCCTGAACAACACCAACAAGACCCATTTCTTTGTGGATCTTGTGGCGAAAATTTCGGGTGACAAGGGGGTAGCCTTCAACTTTGCGGACAACAAAAAGTTGCGGGAGACCGGCTTTGCGCTGGAGGGTGTGACAGTCAACGGCTTTGTAAACGGGGATGGAGTGACGATCAACATCAATTCCGCCAAGGCACTGAACAGCGTGGTAGGCCACGAGATCACTCACGTGCTGGAGGGAACGGAGTTTTACGACACCCTGAAGACTGCAGTGGAAGCCTATGCCAAGAGTAAGGGCGAGTACGACAGCCGGCTGGAGCAGCTCACCAAGCTCTATGAGGGCAGGGATGCCAATGTCGAGCAGGAGTTGGTGGCGGATCTGGTGGGCGATTATCTGTTTACGGACAGCGATTTCATCAGCAGACTTTCCACGGAGCATCGGGGCGTATTCGACAAGCTCTTTGATGAGATCAAGTATCTGTGCAAGGTCGCTAAGGCAGGCAGCAAAGAAGCCCGGCAGTTGGAGAAAGTCAAGAAGGCTTTCGAGGATGCCTACCGGACAGAAACAAAAAATCCCACCGGGGACGGTGGGGTGAGGTATTCAATTCAAGAAAAGGCAATGACTGCAGATAGCACTGAGCAAGAACGCTACGAACTGCTAAAAAATGCGGAACTTAGTGTAGCAAAGGTCAATGTCGAAAAACTAAGTAATATTGACTTAGAGGCCTACAATACTCGAAAGAAAAGTGCAGTCTCGAAGGGCCTTCGAGATCTTGCATCACGATTGGGTATTCTAAATGCAGATCTGGAAAACAGCAGAATTTCATTTCCATTTCAGTTCTCTACTGGTAATCTGTATAAAAGTTTGCATCACCAGCTTGAGTATGGTGGAACTTACCAAGACTATGCCAAGGCAATGACTTGCTTTAATGAAATTGTGGAGGCAGCGATCCCAATAGAAGTGCATAAGGAGAAGAAAACAGGAACGTCAAGAGAAAATCCTGATCTCAAAAATGTATATGTGTTGGTGAGCGCATTCCAGGATGGAAAAGATATTATCCCAGTTGAATTGGAAGTGAAGGAATTCCAAGAGCGTGGCAAATCTTTGTATATGACAGTGATGCTAACAAAAATAGATCCTGAGGTCGTGGATGCGGGGATTCCCAGTGAAACTGGTGATGTGCCGCATCTGTTCTCAAGATCTACTATTAGTTTACGCCAACTTTTCACCAATGTCAACCCTAAAGATGGGCGTTTCTTAAAATATGTTCCAGATGGCTTTTTGAGCAACGAGCAGAAGCGAGCAAAGCAAGAAGCGTTACTCAAACAAGAAAGAGAGTACGCCAACTATTCCCTATCTTCTGCAGGTGATGTGGATCAACCGACCCGTGGCGGGATTTACGCCAAGGATGTTCTGCTGGAGGGTCTTGACGCCATCAGCGAGAACACTGCTGCCGATCAGGATATTGCTGACAGCGAACTGGTGGCGGCGCTGGATGCCATTGCGAAGGATACCGACGTGGAATCTCAATATGCAGAGCCGTTCCCCAGTGAAGAGGATCTGATGGAAACGGAGCTGCGGGAGATGGACGATGCTTTCCGGGTCCAAACAGACGGGGAAGGTTACACTTCTTCGTTGTACGATTCCGGGGAAGGTGGCGGCGTGGACACCGTTGCCCGGCGCCTGGAAGTCAAGCGGCAGAACGCTCAATGGGAGCTGGAGGCCAGCCAGAAAAGCCGCCAGGAGGCTATGGCGGCCTATGACGAGAAGATCGCCAGTATGCAGGCCAAGTATGATGCCAAGCCTAACAAGCACACCAAGGCGGCGGAGAAGCTGCAGCGGCAGATCCAGCGGATGCAGCGGCTGAAGGCAGACCGGTTGACAGAGTACGACAAGCAAATCAACGATATTCAAAGCCGAATCGAAAAAATCACCGGGGAGCTTAACAAGGATCACAGCAAGCAGGACAAGCTGGAGATGGCCTACAGCCGAATTGACAGGCGACTGGAAGCGGATGTGGCAGATCTTACGGCAGAATTTGACCAGCGGCGTCAGGAACTGACCGAGCAGATCGGCAACAAGACCAAGTATGTCAAGGACCGGGCGATTGCGCTGTATGATGAACTGCAGAATTTGCGAAAGGGTGTCCGGGCATCGACGCAGCTTGGGTATCTGAAGGATGCAGGTTTTGGGTGGGGCGAGATCCGGCAGGCACTGGCCGCCGTTTCCCAATCGCCTACGATTCCAATTCAAAAGGACTCCGCTGCGGAAAGCGCCGCCCGGGAAACATTGCTGCGGGAATACGAGGACCGAATGGCGGAGCTTGACGATCTGGACAACCAGTACCAGCAGGAGGTCAAGGCCCTGGAGGAGCAGGCCGAGAAGGAAAAGCAGGAAGCTACGGTGGCTCATCAGCGCAGGGTGAAGCAGGGCCAGTACGACCGGGAGGCGGCAGAACTGATGGGCGATACCTCCACCTGGGTGGACAAGAAGCTGGGGCTTTCCTATCAGACCAACACTTTGCACAGAAATCTGCGGGATGTGGTCCGGGATGCTGACGGAAACCGGGATATTCAGAGAGCAGATGCGATCTATGACCACCTGCAGGGCAGCTACAACCGCAACGAGGCAGAACTGAACCGGGAAGCAACACGAGTCAAGCAGCCCTATGCGGATATGGACATCAACCAGTACGAAGACGCCTATATTCAGATGCTGGGCGAACTACGGCACAATCCTGACACCAAGCTGCTGCCCTGGGATGTGGAAGAATATTACCAAAAGCACAAAAGGCACATCGACACAGCCAAGGTGGACAAGGCTATCGAAATGGCCAGAGAAACTTACGACACCCTTTTGCAGCGGGTGAACGCAGTACTGCGGGAGCAGGGTATGAAGGAGATCCCGTACCGGAAGGGCTATTTCCCCCATTTTACGAAGGACAAGCAGGGGTTTCTTGCCCGGCTGCTGAACTGGAAGACCAGAAACGACAATATTCCGACGGATATCGCCGGACTGACGGAGCAGTTCAATCCGAACCGAAGCTGGCAGAGCTTTAACAAGCGCAGAACATCCGATACAACGGATTACAGCTTCCTCAAGGGCTTGGATACCTATGTGCAGGGATCTCTGGACTGGATATATCACATTGAGGATATCCAGCGGCGCAGAGCATTTGAAAACCAGATCCGATACAGACACAGCGATGCAGGCATTCAGGCACAGATCGATGAGGCGGTACAAAGCAATCAGTATGATGCTGACGGGCTGCAGGCTAAGATCGACGACATTCTCAAAGAGGCGGGCAATCCTCTCAACAACTTTGTTACAGATCTGCGGACGGGTACCAACATTCTGGCGGGCAAGAAAAGCTCTATGGACAGAGGTATGGAGCAAATGACTAACAGACGTACCTATTCGGTGATGACCAATATCTCCAACCGGGTATCTGCCAATATAGTGGCGGGCAGCGTTTCTTCTGCGCTGACGAACTTCATCCCTATTACCCAGTCCTGGGCGCAGGTATCCCCGGTCAGCTCCCTGAAAGCGATGGGGCAGACCATACGCTCTACATTCCGGGACGACGGAATGGTGAACAAGTCTGACTTTCTGACAAACCGGCTGAGAAAGGCGGAGAGCCTTTATAAGCGTGGCTGGGACAAGGTTTCCGACAAGGTCGGCTTTATGATGGAAGCGGTGGACAGCTTCACCTCCCAGACGGTGTGGCGGTCCAAATATCTGGAAAACTTCAACAATGGTATGAGCGAGGCAGAGGCCATCCGGAACGCAGACCAGTTTGCGGAAAATGTGATGGCAGGCCGCAGCCGGGGTGATATGCCCACGATCTTCGAGTCGAAGAATCCGATCATAAAGTTATTTACTGCATTTCAGCTGGAGGTGGCGAACCAGTACGGCTATATGCTGAAAGATCTGCCGCAGGATATGAAAACCGAAGCTACCGGCAAACTGGTGGCGGGTTACGCAAAAATGTTCCTGGGCGCCTATGCGTACAATGCGCTGTATTCCTCCCTGACGGGCCGGGATGCGGCTTTTGATCCAATTGGCATCATTGAGGATCTGCTCCGGGATATGGGATTGCTGGGCGACGATGAGGAAGAACCTACGGATATCGCCCTGAACCTGACGGAGAACATTCTGGACGAAATGCCGTTTATTGGCGGTCTGCTGGGCGGTGGACGAATCCCCATCAGCTCGGCGCTGCCCTATGACGGAGACATTGAGGATATCATCTCCGGGTTAGGGCAATTAGCGGAGGGTGATTTCTCGGACGTTGGCACAGAATGGCTGAATCCCGTGTATTACTTGGTATCTCCGATGGGTGGTGGTCAGATCCGGAAAACAGTGCAAGGTCTGGATATGTACGGTGCTTTTGACTGGTTGACCGGAGCGGATCATTCTGTTGCTGGTTCCTACACTGCCAGTGGTAAGCTGCGGTTCCCGGTGAATGATGATATTGGCAGTATTCTGAAAGCCGGTATATTCGGCCAGTGGGCGAGCGAGAATGCGCAGCAGTACATTGAGGAAGGCAGAAGCCCCCTGAGCGAGAAGCAGACTCAGGAGCTTGTGGATACCGGAATGACTATCCAGGAATACTGGGACTATCGGGACGGGTTGAGCGGGCTGACCAAGCTTGCGGAAAAGGCAGATTATATCAACAGCCTGGATCTGACCGTTGAGCAGAAAAATATCCTGATCAACAACATTGCCAACAGGGATGATCCTATCGATATGACTGACTACGATCAGTACGGCAGCTTTGAGGAATTCGACTTTGCCCACAACTATCCCGAAAAATACGCACTTGCACAGGCGGTTGGCGGGTATGAAAGCTACACGACTTACCGATCGAAACTGAACAAGATCGAATCCGACAAGGACGCAAACGGAAACGCCATCAGCGGTAGCAGAGAAGAAAAAGTGGCGGCGTACATCAACAGCCTGGATGCGGAATACGGCGAGAAGATCATTCTGTATGTGTCCGAGTACAACAGCGCAGAGAACAGAAGCACATACGGTTATGAGATCATCGACTACCTGAACAGCCGCAGCGACATATCCTACCAGCAGATGAAGACCATTCTGGAAGAACTGGGCTTTACGGTAGACAACAATGGAAATATCACGTGGGATTAAGAGGGCTGGAAACAGTCCTCTTTTTCACGAAAGGAGTGGTTTTGTTTGAGCGCAAAGCAGGACAGAGTCTACACAAGGACCGCGGCAGATCTGGAGAGGAAATACAACTTCGGAAAGACATTTGCCGAGTTTATGGGGCTTGCGGACAGTGCGAAAACAGCAGCGGCCAGCGCAAGTGAAGCTGTACGGGCGCTGGATGAGAGTTTAACCAGTCAGGAAGTATTTAACCGCCTTACCAACAACGGCGCGGTGCAGGGCGTATACCGGGGCGAGGACGGAAATCTGTATGTCAATGCGTCTTTTGTTAAAAGCGGGACGTTAGATTCTGCGGTAATCAACGGCGGAACACTCAATATCACCAAGGGTGCAACCATTGCCGGATGGGACATTGACAGCAATTCCATATACAAAGGCGCAAACTGGGGAACGAGCACGTTTATGTGCACAGGGTCTACCTATGCCTATAGCATTGGCGGCTCTGAAAAGATAAGCGGCTGGGTCTTTGGTGCAGGCGGGAAGTTTGGCGTTACATCCGCAGGAGAGGTGTACTGTTCGGCTCTCAAAGCAACAAGCGGCTGCAAGTTGGGTGGATGGCGTATTTCCGGCGATAGCATTACATCAGCGGAATACGATGAAGGCGATGCAACGAATACCGTCTGGCTTGAGCCGGAAAGATTGTTCTATATGTACAACCAGGCATCCGGCTATGGTATTTACGCAACTTGGGAGGACGTTGTAAAAGCGGCGAATTCTTATGCTGCATTAGAAGCAAGAGTTGCTGCGCTAGAATCGTAAGAAGGGAGGTAAAAGAAATGGAACAAGGGAAATCGTTGGTTGTCGTTCTGGCGGAAGCAGAGGATGAAGCAATCGAAGCAGTGAATTCCATTATGCAGAAAAACGGACTCCCCTGCTATTTGATGGAACCCATCATTTACAAGATCTACCGGCAACTTGAGGATGGAAAAACCGCTGAATTGAAGGCGGCAAAGAAGGAGGAAGAAGCGTGACAGAAATCTTTGTAAAAGTGAACAACGCCACAGCGGTGGCAACCAGAACAGATATTCTCACTTCCGGTATGGTTGGCGTGCCGGTCCATTTTACTTTTGACAAGGCCTGGGATGGCCTTGTTAAGACCGCTGTGTTCCAATGCGGCGACGTGGTAAAGGACCGGGTGCTGGACAATACCGGCAAAACCACAGTCCCCTATGAAGTCCTGGCAGAAGCTGGCGGAAAGGTATATGTGGGCGTAGAGGGACGGGATGCAGATGGGAATCTAGTACTTCCAACGGTTATGGCGTTTATAGGCCGCACCAGGGTAGGCGCTGACCCTTTCGGCGATGAGAGCACGGACCCCAGTTTACCTGTGTGGGCGCAGATCATTGCGACGGGTGCTATTTCCAGTACGCAGATCAATGAGGCTGGAGAGCTGGAGATTACGTTGCTCAACGGCGAGACCGTGAATGTGGGCCAGGTTGTAGGACGGGATGGCGAAAAAGGAGAACAAGGCGAACCCGGTTACACCCCCGTCAAGGGAACAGATTACTACACGGAAGAAGATAAGACGGAAATGGTCAATTCAGTCCTTGCGGCGCTGCCTATCTATAGTGGAGAGGTTGTGGAAGAATGAGCGAGTTTGTTATTGAGGTCGCGGTCGGCAAAACGGTTCGGCTCCCCACGGCTGGCAAGTATTGTGACCGTGACATTGTGGTGAGGGTAATTCCGGATGAACCTGCGCTTACCAAGCTGAGCGCTCCTGCGATCTGGTTGGAAACGATAGCCGATGAATCGGAAGAAAACACCCCGGCGATCCTGGGTGTAGCGGTCCTGGGACGGACGATCCTGGGTGAATACGGCGGCACTTTGCCGAAGCTGGATACGCCCGTGATCTCTCTGGAAACGGAAAACGACAGTGAGGAACTGCCGAAGCTGGATACGCCCGTGATCTCTCTGGAAACGGAAAACGACAGTGAGGAACTGCCGAAGCTGGATACGCCCGTGATCTCTCTGGAAACGGAAACGCAGCTCATTACCTTTATCATCGAAGGCGACACGTTCCAGGCCGAAGAGGGGATGACTTGGGGTGAATGGGTTGACAGTGAGTACAACATTGACGGATATGCCATAGACAGCAGCGACAATTCGATATTCCTGGATGAATACTGGGTTGCTTCAGATGAGCAATGGGACTGGGTTTACGCTTCGGACGTGATCATCGCCGGCCACGTATATTACCAGTCGCTGTAAGGAGGAATAGAATATGGCTGATAAAAAATACAAATCTCTTGAGACTGTAGTACTGGTGCTGGATGCGCCTGAAATTGAATTATTGGAGGTATAAGCTATGGCTTATGTAAAACGAACGCTTGTTGATGGTGAGACTCCTATCAACAAGGAGCTGCTGGATCATATGCAGGATGGGATTGTTGCTCTTGATAAGCAGTTGAGCGGTAATATTATTGATGCTTCTTCGCCAACCTCTGCGCCTGCGTCCTGGAAGCAGAATGCGGATGGTTCTTGGGAGGCAACAAATTCCAATTATGAGAACCTGCGTTGGGATGCAGAATTGGATGGAAAGGGTACTGTCACATTTTCTATGGATGTAGAAGTTGTTTCGGGTAACTTCCAAGCAACCATCCGTGATAGCAGCAATACAACGCTGAAGGCAGAGCAGTTTTCGGCATCTGGCAGCTATGCGCTCTCCTATGATATTGACACCGCTGGGACATATTCTTTCCGTGTCAGCGGTGCAAACGCCACGAACAATGCGGTGTTTACCAATTTCGTGGTGAAGTTTGTGGCTGCAGAAGGCAGCAGCGATGGGTTTGCACCGTATGCAGAAGAAGCGGTGTCTGTCGGCGCAGAATGTCTTGACGAAGACGCAGATCTGAGAATCCTGCTGTTTTCCGATAACCACGACTACACCGCAAGCAAGTACAAGAAATATGATTCCATTATGGGACAGGGCATTTTCGATTACTCCATCGGTTTGGGTGACTATGTGGACTATTCCCATATTGCAAAACCCCTTGCCAGAGCGAAGCTGCTTGCCAGCATGAATCTTGCCGGTCGCAGACCCAATCAGTTCTATGCACTTGGTAACCATGATGTTGGCATCTGCGGTGTCAATGCCGGCACGGATGAGCTGGATGTGGTGATGTCGCCGAAGGAGAGCTTCGATGTGCATTGCAGACACCTGAAGAGCAATCCGAATGTGCACTTTAACCCTGCTGACCCCTTTGGGTGTTATTACTACGTGGATGACGAAGCGACAAAAATCCGCTTAATCATCCTGAATACGTGCGATATTTTCAATCACAACCCCACGGAATACTCCGAAGGATTGTCGTTTGAAGAGTACCAAGCAACCGCGCCCTATATCCGGTATTATCAGCAGCTTCACCTGTCGCAGACCCAGCTTGACTGGATTGCCCACGAGGCACTGAATTTCAAGGACAAAGACACCCCCGGTGACTGGTCGGTAATGCTGTTCGGGCATTGGTTCAATGTATTCAATAGCAGCAGCAAAAACCTGCTCCACAGTATTCTGGTCGCGGCAGAGAATGGCACCGCTTTGACTAAATCTGTTGAGGTCTCTACACGACTGACTATGACAGAAGAGGGCGTGTATTCCACAGCAATCGACGGGACAATCGTCGATACCTATTCTGTGGATGTTGACTACACGGAGCAAGGCCCGGTCGACATCATCGGTTTTATGTACGGTCACGACCATGTCGACGCAACCTCTCTTTCGGACGGCATCCGATATGTGGAGGTACGCTGTGACAACAGCGGGGTTGACGATTACTATATCGCACCGTGGACGGAAGACATCGGTCAGGAAACCTACTACTTCTACACCGCCACCGGCAAACTGTTCACGTTCACCCGCACCAGCTCGACCCCCATCACGGACATCGGCTACATCGGGTATAACAACTACTGGTTCGCGGCCGGAGGCACATGGCCAATCACTGTTTTTGACAAAGATGGGATGCGGAAATCTTCGATCAGTGGGGTTACCGAGGTGACGGAAGTGCCCGAAGGCGGCATCGAGATCACGGGCTTTGTTCGTGAACGAGGCGATACTCTTGTCGGTGAAGAAAGCTGTGAAATCCTTTGTGTCAACAAGAAAACACGAACACTGACCTTCGTGCCGTACGGAACGGCAACGAAGAGAGTGCTGAGCTATTAAAGGAGGTATATCAATATGGGTACTTTTGTTAAAGGAAATGCTGTCACAAACGCGACCTCGTATGATTTGTTTGAGAAAAACGACGGAAATCTCATTGACTTCGCAAACCCCTCGAACGTACCGAGTTCTGGCTGCTGGACTTGGGACAGCGCAAACAATCAGTGGGTCTGTCTGAACTCGAACGCCGAGAATATCCGTTGGGAATTTAACCTTACTGCGGGTATGACGATCGTATGGACCTTTGATATTGAGGTCGACGAGGGGAGCAGCTCGATTTATGCGACGGTCAGAAATTCCAGCAACGCCGTAAAGGCGTCCGGCTATCTTACCAAGAACACAACCGAGTACACCCTTTCGTATACCGCGGAAGAGGACGGAACCCATTCCGTGAGACTCGGCGGCGCAACGGCGACCAACAGCGCAAGAGTCAGCAACATGAGCGTGAGAGAAGAGGGCGTGGAACTCGGCTACAGCCTTCTCGCCACCGCCTCGGAGATCAACTTTGAGGTTTCGGCGCTGGGTCTGGAGGCTGGCGACCACACTCTGGTGGTCAAGGCAAAGGCTGACGGCTACGAGGATTCCGACTACTCCAACGAGGTCGTGTATACGGCAACCTAACAACAAAAGGCACCATCTCTTAACCGGGGTGGTGCCAACACAAAAGGAGGTAAATGAAAATGGCAAGAGTATGCTTGGATGCCGGGCATTACGGAAAACGCAATCAGTCCCCGGCAGTAAAAGAATACTACGAATCTG
>CAYVSU010000009.1:0-32840 GCA_964454215.1 uncultured Oscillospiraceae bacterium
TATCCTACACTAGGGGGTGTTTTGTCTATTGTCCGTTTTTACTGGTTCTGTTCAATTGAATGTGGGGGATATTTTTACGCATTTTCAATGGCCGCGATGACGGCTGAAACACCGTCCGTATTTACAGTTTCCATAAGGCCGCTATCAAACGCCTCCGCAACCTTTGGATCAATGGGTAGCTTGGCAAGCACAGGCAGGTTAAAGCCCGCTGCGATCTCATCTAAATGAGACTTGCCGAAAACCTCGATCTTTTTGCCGCAGTCGGGGCATTCCAGATAGCTATAATTTTCTACGAAGCCCAACACAGGAATGTGCATCATCTGCGCCATTTTCACAGCCTTAGAGACGATCATAGAGACCAGATCCTGAGGGCTGGTAACGATGATAATACCATCAACAGGAAGGCTCTGGAACACCGTCAGCGGCACGTCACCGGTTCCTGGAGGCATATCGACAAACAGATAATCCACATTCTCCCAAATCACATCGGTCCAAAACTGTTTGACGGCCCCTGCAATCACAGGACCCCGCCAAACTACCGGAGATGCCGGATCGTCAAGCAGCAGGTTGATGGACATTACTTGAATTCCGCCCTTGGATAAAGCCGGATACAAGCCATCTTCGTTGGCACCCTGGCATTCTGTCACGCCAAAGGCTGTGGGCGCAGAAGGTCCGGTAATATCCGCATCCAAAACGCCAACACGCTTGCTTTTTCGTGCCATCGCCACTGCCAGTATAGAAGTAACTGTAGATTTCCCCACACCGCCTTTGCCGGATACAACGGCGATTACTTTTTTCACAGATGACTTAGGATTCAGATTTGCAAGCAGGCTTTCTTTCTTGCGATCAGCGCAGTCACTTCCGCAGCTGCTGCAATTTCCACTACATGAACTCATTTCTATTTCACTCCTGTTTCATAGTTTTCTATTCTCATCTTTTGCATATCTATACATAAATCTACGTAAATCTACGTAAGTCTATGCATTATTTATATCAACTCGCATCAGTTTATTATGAAGCAAGCACTCATTTCGCACATAACTCTTCATAAGTCTACACAACTCTAGAAAAAATGGTGTAGTAAATGGTGTAGTACACCATTTCAAGACGCAACTGTCACATTGCAGATTTATCCTCTAATAATGATGGATCTCGTACAGGAAGTTTGGAAATGTCACAGACGATATTATCGAAATCAAAATCCGTATACACATCTAATGTGGTACTTGCAAAAGCATGACCCATTAAATACTGTACAGATTTAATGTTTGCATTGGCCGCAATCAATTCTGTACAGAATGTATGCCTCAGAACGTGAGGGGTCAACCGCTCTATTGGGTTCTTAGCCGTCCGATTGAAGCGCTTCAGAATACGCTTAAAAATACCATTGAATTCGCGATTATACCGTGGTCTTCCGTTCTTACTAAGACACAGAAAACCAACATAACCATCAACCATCGGCTCCACAGTAACCGATCGCTTATTTATGATCCTACGAAGACTGATCTCCGTTTCCGGCATCAGCGGAATATCCCGTTCGGCATTCTCAGTCTTTAAATCGCTGACATAGAGTCCCTCAGTACCTTCCACCAACTGTTTCCTAACATGCAGCACATGATTCTGAAAATCGATTTCCGGCAGAGTTACACCGCAGTATTCCCCTATTCTCAATCCAGTGTCCAACAAAACGACAACATCATCATAGTAGCGCGCATAGTATCTGTCTTTTCGTAGAAATTCCAAAAGCTCCGCTTTTTGTGCTTTCGTTAATGCAGATACCTTTTCCGTTGTGTCTTCAATAACTTTACTCAGTGTAAAATCACACGGATTCCGCGGCAAGATATTGTCTTCACACGCCAACTTCAATGCTTCTTTAATGATTGACTTGATTTTTGCTATTGTTCCAAATGCATATCCGTCTTTAACAAGGTCACAGCAAAGCCGTTTACAATCCAATGTAGAAATTTTGTTGATTGGCATACATGAAATTGGGTGTCTTTCCAGGGCAACCAGCAGATATTTATAGGACCGTAGTGTGTTGGATGAAAGATTAGTCTTTATTTCAAGCATAAGTTCAATCTGGTCCATCAGTTTAATGCTTCCCGAATGATAATTGATGCCAAGCCCTAACTGCTTTTCGATTTCCGCTTCCTTCCTGCGAAGCTCATTCAGGTCTGCATCATAGATAGTCCGCCTGACCTTCATAAGATCAGTATACCGATACTGATACAATCCATCCTTCCTTTGGCTTTCCCCCTTGCGCAAAACGCGTCCTCTGTTATCCTTTCGACTTGAGGCCATGTCATCATCTCCTTTCACAATAAGGGAGAGAGCCTTGACATGACTCTTGAAGTATACCACATCAAGGCTCAAAAATCTACACAATTATTCAAATCACATAAGTAGATTCAAGAAATTTCTCAAAGAGTTTTCTCTTGATCAATCTTTTTGTGCCAACAAACAATACAAAGTTGCAGTTCTTCTCATTGGTCAGGTCGCGTAATGTGTTGATACCGATTCCGGAGTACGCTGACGCTTCCTCAAGCGTAAGATTCACCTTTTCCCAGATTGGGACTTCTTGTTTCATAGCAAGTCAGTCTCCTTTCGCTTTTTCTTTTATTATGAAAAATTGAAAGGCTGGATAATAAAATAAAGGACATCAGTGCAAAAACAGGCTTTCTTCATCGCTAAAGCAACGAAAAAAGCCTGCTAAAATCTGATATTTAATCTTTAATATTAAGGTATTTCCTTATTTTCTCAGGAACACTTCCCTTTTTGATGTCAATTATATTTATACATTCTTTGCGTTCCTTCTTTGTCAGCATCAAATACTCTGCGGATTGATCAAAATCCCAATCGTATAAAATCGCAAATTCATTAACTCGCGTCAAGATGTCTGTGTATTTTAATAATAGATACTCATTCCTAATGGTAACTACAAAGTCAACTGGTGTCATATCAAAAAAACGGGCCACAACATCCGAACCCAGGATCTGAAATAACGTGCTCGTGAAGATCAACGGCTGCTTGATGGTCAAAAACGGCCGTGTCGTGGCTCTCGTGGGCCGTACGGCAGGCATCATCGTGCAGCCACTGCGAGTCGCGCACTGCTGTGTTGTGGGCGTCTTGGGCCACCCTGGCCGCCGCGGCATCGATATCACGATCAATTTGGTTGCTGTAACCCATACGCTTATGTGTAGCATAGTACTCGCCGCCGGATCCGGAACTACTCGACTTCTTTACAGTTGCATTTTGATTATTATTGCCGCGGAGAAAATCCAGTATGGACGCAACAATAACGAAGGCAATGCACCCAGCTAATGCACACAACAATATTTCAAATATTATCCAAAGGAATCTCAGCATGTTTCTCCTCCTTTATTTAATTGCGTTATTGTACAAATATGACGGATCGATATCAATTTCGCCACCATTCCAAATTGTTGCTCCATGATCCAAACTCACATTATTGAACTGTCTAGGATCTGCAAGCGGCTTAAATGCTGGGTAAGATAATAACGGTGTAAAATCAAACCACTTTTCTTCACCTGTACTAAAACGCAACCAAAGTCTATAATCCTTCATTGCCCTTACTTCAATAACTCTAATTAGAGAGGCGTTTTCGTATCCATTCTTCTCAAGTGACTGCATAGCATCTCCCCTTTTCGATTACTTGCGTTTCCCATACGGATCCATCTCAATGAGACTGTCCACCGCTCGCTTGATTTGTGCATGAAATGGCGCAGGGATTTCCAAATATCGTAAGACATCGTCTACTGGTATATCGTTATTCTCGTGCACACCATACACAATTAATGCATTGCCAGCCATTTTATCAGTTGTATGTTCTACTGCCTCTATAAACGCACCACGAACAGAATTGATTTCATCAGATAACTCCTCAAACTGATTGGCTGTGAAATCAATATGCAGCAATTCTCTAACTAACTTTGAGATATTGTTCTCTTCCGCAATCTCTCCGTTGACCAACAATGTAGGAAACGGTACATCATTGATCAAATCCGATGTCGTAAAGGGAAAGCCTAACCGATACAATCCCTTACCGTTGCCGACAATATCGAGTGCGCTCATATATGTCATAATATAGTCTTGCGGATCACAGAACAGTATATCTCCCTTGTCATCACGAAATCTCCATGTATTGCCTGTTACAATGCTGCACATTGGTTCTAAATCATTAAGATCATACAAAAAGCGAAGTGATAACACATGACCAATATTATATTTATCGATTGCCAAGATCTCATAGTAAAAAGAGGTCTCCTGGTCACAAAGTTTATATGGTATTTTTCTGGTTGCAACAATATTGTGTGTGGTTCTACCAGTAAAGACATGATAAATGCGTGTCGCTGCATCTTCATTATCCAGTACAAATCCAACGCCTGTAGCGGTAATCTGACGCATCAGATTGCGAATCTTATTTACCGCTTCATCAATGCCTTCCGGTTTCAAATTCTCAAAATTTTTTGTGATCATTGTCTCCTCCCTGCTGAATTACTTTATACAAAGTTCACGTATGAGATGAGCGCCGTATTGTAGGCCATCCAGAAACCCTTTGCGTTCATGTGCAGTACACAGTCGGCAGCAAAGCATAAATACTGCATTATTATCGTCCAACGGTATGCCGCACAAGTAATATTCCAAATCTCTAAATCCTTCACTGATTTCAACAGGATCAGACTCGTGGGATTCCGCATAAGCTTGATACAGTTGATCAAGCACAGTTTCATTTTCATCGTCGCCCAAATCAACAGGGTGTGTTTTAATATATTGATCCAGGCGTTCTGTAATTGATTGCATAAAACTCTCCTTTCGATGTCGTTATAAAATTTTGCTATATCCCCTCCATTTCCAGTCATATTTCTCAACATCTATCAGGCTGTCACCTCTCTCACCAAAAAATGCGATTTATGTTAGTATTATACAAAATTGCGGGTGAATGGTCAAATTCACGGACATGTTTGTTATGATTTTTGCACAATTTCACATTCCGTTTTGTTGGAAAACACACTTAATAAATGTGCAAATCAACCAATCGGTCAAAAATTAATTTTGTAAACTTTTTATGAACACAAAAGTTTACAAAGATAGTCATACAGGCCGCCTGCAACCAGGCGGCCTGTACGTATGTCCAACATTAGGAAATGTACAGCTGAATTCTCAGATCATTCATACGTAACCGTTCCGTCGGTGCAGACCACTGGCAGGCCCTTAAGGCCAGTACCAAAATCAGAGTAGCGGGTCAGCGCTTGCCACTGGCTCATCGTCCCGCGGTAGTGCACCTGTGTCAGCTCCGGGAGCTTGTGCATACAAATCGTTTGTGGAGATGTAATGCTGCTGGGAATAGAGAAGGAACGGATGCTGTAGCACATTGTGAACGCGTCGTGTGCAATTGTTTGCGCTCCATCGGGAATATAAACATCCTGGATATCCCTAGATGCCGCCATATAGACGGTGAAACGCTCGCCGAAGAGCGGTTTTAGGATCAATCCCCCTTCCTCCCGGAAATAGGGATTTTCCGGATGCACGGAGACATTGTAGCCGGAAATCTCTCCGCTGGCAGTATTGTAGATCCCATCGCCGGGGCCGTCGGGATAACCGGCGCCCCAGTTCAAAACACCGATGACCTGGACATTTTTGCCCAGTACCAGTGTTCCGATCCGATGCCATTGCGCCCGCAGGGAACTGCAGGCGATGCAGACCGTCTCGTCAGGAATCACATACCTGTCCACCACCGGAGCACCCATTGGATATTGGATCAAAGTATAGAGAGATTTGGTGTACAGTACGCCATTTAGGCTGGTAAAGTAGGGGTTGTCGGGGTCAACCTCATAGGCTGTCACATAGCCTTCGCTGGTTTGCACAGCACCGTCCCACAAGAATTTGACCGTTTTCGGGATGTAATATTTGTCGATCCAGCCCTCAGTCACACAGCCTTGTCCATACAGGCCATTTTCATCGATACGGCCAATGGAAACGACAGTATAGCTCCGGCCGCCGTAGGTGACAGTCTCGGGGATATTCAGCACTTTGTTGGGTACAACACCACCGGCAAACTGAACAATGTTATAGCCAGCAACAGCATATTTGTATCCGCCGGAGGTAAAGCTTTGGCGTACCAATTTCTGAGTCGTACTGCTGAACTTCCCAGAGCTTCTGGCAGGCAGAGTGAATGGAATATCCAGTCCGCTGGCGCTGCTATCAAAGGGCTTATGGGAATCCAGGAAGTTATACTCTGTCAGACCGGAAACATTTCCGTCCATCCAGTTGGTGTTTTGTGTGTCGTTGACACAGAAATAGTTATAGTCGATGCCCAGGATATAGCCGGGGTGGTCATCCCATGTCAGGTCATACCAATACCAGTTGCCGTCCTCCAATTTTACCAGATTCCAGGCATGACCGTAAAAGCTACCGCCGGGATTTCCGGCTGTGCCTGTGATGTAGATGTTTTCCACACCGCTGGCATTCAAAAGAAGCTGGAAGGTGCGGGCATAGCCTTCACAGACAGCGCCGGAACCGTCCAAAACGCCCAAAACATTGTAAGCCCAAGCGGCATCCTCCGGCGTGCTGCCGTCGGATTCATAGGCATAGTCAATGGCATCGATGATCCAATCATGGAACGCCATGGTCTGCTGATAAGCAGAGGTTTCGCCGGAAACCTTACTTACCCAGGACTGCACCTGTTGATACACCAGGTCATTGTACTTGGCGCGGTCCGTGCCACTGGCATAGGCATCGTCGGTGACGATCCGTAGCTCCTGAGCGGTGCGGGAGGTGTTTCCGGTGATCCAGTAATACAACGGATGGTCATTACGGTAGCACATCCAAACCAGCAGCGCTTCCTCGGAACTAAGACCCAGATCGCTGTATTTTACCTGAACCGCGATGTTATTTTGGGCATTGATGCCTGTATCAAAATGGAAAGCCATGGCTTCCGTGTCGATCCTGTTGTATAGGGTCTGCATCTTCGCACCCCTTGCTTGGTTCGCCAGCTGACGATAATAGTAATCTCCACTCCAGGTAGCTGCATAGGAAGGAATCGTCACCTGTTTTGCCAGAACTGCAGAGCAAACGCTGCAGCTCTTGCCGGCAGTCAGGCCGGTACTGGTGGCAGTGGGGGCTTTCCCCGCAACGACTTGGACGGTATGACCAGTGGCCAGGATCTCCACCTGGGCAACCAAAACAGTGCCGCACTTGGAACACTTGCTGCCCTCCGATTTACCCGGAGTGGTGCAGCCGGGGGTAACAGAGGGAATGACGACCGATCTATGGGAACAGGTTGAATCTGTTGCCGGCGACTGCGTCGGATTAGTGTCTGTCGTAGGCGGCACCGTGGGAGTTGTCTCTGTCGTAGGCGGGACCGTAGTTGCCGGAGGTTGGGTTTCTCCACCAGATTCCGTTGTCGGAGGTACCGTCACTGTAGGCTCCGTTTCACCCGATTCTGTCGCAACGGGCTCTGTGCCTGTGGGCTCCGTTACACCCGGTTCTGTTGCAATAGGCTCTGTACCTGTGGGCTCCGTTTCGCCAGGCCGGGTTTCGTCGGAACCTGTTGTACCTGGCTGCGTAGGATCAGAGGGCATTGTGCCCTGTGTCGGTTTGGTGGTGTTCGTTTGCAAAATAGAAGTGTCTTCTGTGGGGTCGGAATTGGTGTTACAGCCAGTGCAGGAAAGAACCAGCACAAGCGCCAACAGCAGCGCAGTCATTTTTCTGAAAGTACGCGTCATATGTTTCGTCTCCTTTTCTTTTGCATAGAGGTATAAATTTCCCCTATATATCAATACAAGTAATTTCGTCTGTTTGTTACAGTCCGTCCTTGTCCTTTCTAGACGGGTGGAATTGTTTTTTCAGGAGCGCAAGCAGTATCTGAAGCCGGTGCTCCGGCATGGGATGATCCTCTTTGTCCTTATGGAAAATATAATAGAGATTGCTGTGTTCTTTTTTCATAGGCGTTATCCGGATGTGACGGTGTAGCGGGTCACCTGAAACAGGGAGCCGCTGGTGATGACCACATAGGCTTCGCCCTCGCCTACAGCGGTGACCTTGCCTAGACTGCTTACAGTTACCACGCTTTCATCGCTGGAGTAGACGGATCCTCTGCCATTTGACAGCCAGATGGAGCCGCTGGCCTTGTGGGCATCGCCGATCTTCAGATCCAAACAGTTGTTCCAGTTTGGGACAAAGCTGTCGATCATTTCTTCGTAACTGAAAGCGGGGCGGAACTGTGCTTGCACATTTTCCATAATTCCTTCTACTGCGGTCACATACTTTTCAGCGGTGTTGCAGCCGGCAAAAGAGACCATCAGCACCAATACCATTGTTACAGCAATTAACTTTTTCATGTTCATTTCCTCCAAATCTTTTCATGGGGTCGTTCCCCTTTCGGTAACTAGGGGGAATGAGATATTCCGCCGGTTTTACTTTTTTTAACATTTTCAAAAAACCTTCCTAATAAATTCACAGACCGGCAAAACCGATCCATCTGGCAATTCCCCCTTATCATCAGAAAGGATCTCAACCCTACGAAATATTAAGGAGGAAACCATCATGAAAAAGGCCATTCCATGGATGCTCGTTTTGCTGCTGTTTTGTTTTTCCGGCTGTCAAGAGGGGCCTTCCCCAGAGGCATCGCTCCCTGTCACCACAGTAACAACAGCTGTGCAGGCGGAGCAAACGCAGCCCACACTAAGTATCCCTACTGAAATATCAGCACCGGAAACGATGCCACCTGAAACGGAATCTGTTGCCACCCAGCCGCCAGCCACAGAACCCCATGTCCACGAATATCAGCACACCGGTGGCAAAGAGCCCACCTGCATGGAAGAGGGCACAAAGGTCCATGCCTGTGCTTGCGGAGAAACCTATACGGACACCGTTATGTTTCTCGGACACATCTGGGACAGTTGGGTCGTTACAAGAGAACCGACGGTGACACAAGAAGGCGAAGGCTATTATCTCTGCGCCCGTTGCGGAGCAAAGGAAACCGCTTCGATCCCAACACTGGAGAAAAAGCTGACGAACGATGACTGGCAGGAAATTGCCCGGCTGACGTTACAGTACATCAATGAGATCCGCAACGCCCAGGGAGCTTGTACCGCCGTGGAGATGCCCGGCTGTACCAGGTATGCCAAGGCACGAAGTGAGCAGATGGCCGCCAAGGAAAAAGTAGAGCACAGCTATGCCGACAGCATCGAGGCCGCAACGCGGCTGCAATACGGGCGGTATATCGATCCTTCCCTCTATGGCATGGAGGGCGAGCCTTATTATCAGGTCTACGGCGGCGAGGCGGTGGGCAACGGCTACGGAAAAACGGCGGAGGAAGTGGCCAGATGCCTTGCCGAGGGAGTCTCCAACAGTCCCCAGCACTGGAGCTATGTGGGCGCGGATAAGAACGGCTATATGTCCATCGGCGTAACGCTCAATAACGGCTGGTGGTACTGCTGTATTATCACAAGTCCTGTAAATTTGGATGAAAACCCACTGGGCTACTAAAAGAACATCCCGGCTGCATCGCAGCCGGGATATCTTTTATTCAGCAAGCTGAACGGTCACATTGCCGGAGGTTGCTGTGGCCGCCAGCTGGGACAGCATCGTGCTGGAGCCGGTGAGGGTGATGGGCTGCTGGGTGTATGCAAAGCACAGCTCATAGTCTGTGGGATTCGCATGGATCTCAACGATTCCTGTTAGAGATGTGCAACCGTAAAACAGCTCGGATATACCGGTCACACTTTCCGGGATGACCGGTGCAGAGGTTAGAGAGGTACAGCCACGAAACGTACGGTACAGATCTGTCACGCCTTCCGGGATGACCGGTGCAGTGGTTAGAGAGGTACAGTCAGAAAACGTACAAACCATATTCGTTACGCTTTCCGGAATAATTGGTGCAGTGGTTAGAGAGGTACAGCCACGAAACGTATTGTCCAGATCTGTCACGCCTTCCGGGATGACTGGTGCAGTGGTTAGAGAGGTACAGTCAGAAAACGTACAAACCATATTCGTTACGCTTTCCGGAATAATTGGTGCAGTGGTTAGAGAGGTACAGCCCCAAAATGTATTGGACATATTGGTCACGCTTTCCGGGATGACCGGTGCAGCCGTCAGAGATGTGCAGTTACCAAATGTTTCGAACATATTGGTCACGCTTTCCGGGATGACCGGTGCAGTAGCCAAAGAGGTACAGCCCGAAAATGTATAGGACATATCGGTCACGCCTTCCGGGATAGCCGATGCAGCCGTCAGAGAGGTGCAACCGTAAAACATCCAGGTTATATCGGTCACACTTTCCGGAATGACCGGTGCAGTGGTCAGAGAGGTACAGCCCCAAAATGCAGAGGACATATCGGTCACGCCTTCCGGGATAGTCGGTGCCGTGGTTAGCGAGGCGCAGTAGGAAAATGTATTGGACAGATTGGTCACGCCTTCCGGGATAGTCGGTGCAGCGGTCAGAGAGGTGCAGTCAAAGAACGCGCTTTGCATATTTTGAATCGTTCCGGGGATCTCAGGTGCGTAAGTCAGATTGGAACATCCAGCGAAGGCTTTCCGCATGCTGGTCACTGGCGCATCATTGACGGCGGAAAGCAGACTGCTGTATGCGGTTTTTGTGGTGTCATTAACCTGCACCGCCCATCCGCCGGAACTATAAGTATAGGTATAATCCTCTGTAGTAAAGATATCTCCCTCCGAAACAGTTTCCGGCATAGCCTCACCGGCATTCAAAATGGTTCCGTCAGCAGTGGTGTAGGTACAACCAATGGGGACATAGTTCCGTGATGCGGTAGTGTTCGAAGGCTCTGTTGGTTCTGTTGTGTTTGTGGCAGGCAGTGTTTCGATTGGTTCCGTTGCGCCTGTGATAGGCTGTGTTTCAATCGGCTCCGTAGTCGCTTCCGTCGCCTCTGTGTTATCTGTGGTTGGCACAGTGGCTTCGGATGGAAGTGTTTCCTCTGTGCTGGGTTGCGAGATTTCCGTTTGCGTTGGTGATGTGCCGGAGGGTACGGTGGTGACGATAGGGTCAGTGGGCGCGGGATCGTTTTCCGGCAAAACCGCCATACCTATGCCGCCGATGACCAGCGATCCGGCAACCACGCCTGCGATCACCTTGGCAATGACCGGCAAAGCGGTGATTTTCGCGGCAATACCCACACCGGATGCGGTGGTTGTGGCGACCGCTGCCGTGGCAACGGCAGCGCCGCCGGCAGAGGCTGCCGCGGAAACAGCAACGCCGGTGGCGGCGGTGACACCGCCTGCCACAGCGTTGGCCGCGGCGGCAGGCATGGTCTCCTTGCCGGTCTGGGACAGCAGCCACAGCATAAGCGGCAGAACACCGGCGCAGTGGAGCTTGACACCGTTCTTCTTCTCGTAGGTTTCTACAGAAGACTTGATGGACTTCCGGGCATAGTTCAGGCGGCTTTTCACCGTACCCTCGGATACATTCTGAATTTCCGCGATCTGCTTGACGGACATCTCGTCATAGTAATACAGCATCGTGGCAGACCGCTGTTCCTCGGAAAGCTCATCCAGCATGGCAAGGATGGTATCCCGGAAATCCTGCTGATCCAGAGCCTCATCGGGAATAAACTCTGCTTTTTCCTCTTTCAGCGTGTCGAAGACGGTGTTGCCCTCTTCGTCCTCATCCACCAAAATGTCCTTCTTTTTCTTGAAATAACGGGTGCATTGGTGGTAGGTGATCTGCTTCATCCACTTGACGAAGGCCGCAGGCTCATGGAGATCCCCAATGGTGTTGATGATCTCCACAAAGGTCTCCTGGGTGATGTCGCAGGCCAGATCATCATCCTTGACGGTCTTTAAGGCAAAGTAATAAACATCGTTGTAAAAGGCGTTGAACAGCTCGTTCAGCGCGTCGCCATCACCGTTTTGTGCCGCGGAGACGGTGGCGATCAGTTTCTCTCTTTCCATGGTTCCTCCATATGTGTTGAATTATGGATATTATAGTCATTTCTCCGGGCGTTTTCAATATGCCGTCACGGCTGGGATGCCTGAAAAGCGTCAATATCCTCCTGTTTGCAGGTGTGGCAGTCTTCAGCCCCTACCCAAACGCCGCAGTAATGGCAGTTTGTATCGTGGACATAGCCAAAGCAGCACTTGGTCACGTCCTGAATTGTACTCCATTTGGGCATATTGCATTTCTGGCAGTAGAACCAGGGGTCTCGGTAAACATCATATTCCGGGCAAAGGTACTTATCCTGCTGGGTCAGGCCCTGTTCATTTCGGGCATAGAAACTGACACACTCACTGGTTCCGCAATAGTAACAGCCCTCAGCGATCTTCTGCAGGAGCTTCTCATGACCGCGCTGACCGGAGCAGTAATGATTTTCAAAGCCGCAGGAATAATTTTCATAGGATGTGATCCGGTTGTATTCGTACTTTTCCTCCGGGGTCATTTGATAATCCGTTACATGGCTGCAGGTCTGGGAGCTATTAAACGCCATCTGGGTCAGGGAGTCCCAGCCGCACCAGATTTCGTAGGTAATGGTTTTATAATCCACATCAAAGGTGAATTCCTGGTGATAATACTTTCCTGCCCCGTTTTCATTCCAATAGATGTGCCCAGACTCTCCCGGTGCTGGCGTGTAATTGAGAATGCGCACATAGTGATTTCCGTATTCATATACTGCCTGTGCAGGTTCGGTCACAGGAGGTTCTGTGGCAGGCGGCTCGGTGACGACAGGCTCTGTCCCAGCGGGTTCTGCGACCGGGGGTTCTGTAACAGGCGGCTCTGTTTCCGGCGGAGCAGTGGTAACAGGAACAGTTTCCGTGGGGATGACCTCTGTCGCCTGGGTCTGCTCCGGCTGGGTCACAGCCGGAGCAGAATTGGTTGAAGCGTTTGAAGCTTCCGTTTCAGCAGGCTCAGCCGCATTGCAGCCTGCCATGGAAAGAAGCAGCGCAAGAGACAATATTACGCAAAGAATATGCCGTGTCATGGAGGATCATCTCTTTTCGGTCAATATGTGTAACTTGTATTGTATCTCACGATCAAGGACTGCAGCGCGGCATTGGGTTGAGCAACGGCGTCTGCGCTGAAGGTAAATTTCCAAATGCCGTGGTAACCGGAAGGCAGCACCAGTCCCTGCAGCTCACCGAATGCGCCGGAGGCGATCAGACCGGATTCATTATAGATCTCCAGAACCTTTACATTGATGTTACCCACGGTATAGGCAAAGCCGTTGATCACAAAGCATTCCGCTACCAGCGTGCCGTTTTCCCAGTAGACATAGCGGGGCTTGACGGAAACGGCGTTGAGGTCAATGGCGTTGTTGGTTTCGTTGAGAAAATAGTTGTTGGGGTCGGCGGCAGACTCCGTTACAGGGGGCTCGGTAACAACGGGCTCGGTGACTACAGGCTCGGTAACGACAGGTTCGGTAACAACAGGTTCGGTAACAACGGGCTCGGTAACAACAGGTTCGGTAACGACAGGTTCGGTAACGACAGGTTCGGTAACAACGGGCTCAGTGACTACAGGTTCTGTCACGGCATGCTCGGTCTGCGCGGGCTGGGTGGTGACCGGATCTGTTTCAGCAGGCGCTTTCACTTCCGCTGTGGTTTCAGCAGGATCGGCTTCCGTGCCCAGAGTCGTCTCCTGAGAGGTCTGAAGCTGCGCACTTCCGGTTTCCGTGGGAGCTTCCTCTGCGCCGCAGGCTACAAAGGAAAGGGTCAAAAGGATGGCGAGCAGAATAGCGGTCATTTTCTTGATAGTGTTCATCATGGTATCGATCTCCTATATGTATATTTTTATTTAAGAATTCTTGGTCAGTTCGCAGCCGCATTCGCTGCAGAAGCGGGCATCGCTGCTGAGGGGCTTGCCGCACAGCGGGCAAACCTGGCTGCATTCCTGAGAATTTCCAGCCCTAAAGCCCTGAGAAAAGCACTTGCCGATAAAGCGAATCACATCGCCGATCAGACAGACGAAGGCGGTGATCAAGGCAGCAGCATAAAGGAGTCCGAGAAATGTAGTTGCGCCGAAATTAAAGCGCTGCATTGAGGATACGCAGAGGAGGAAAGCCAGGGCCGCGACGGCCAATGCGGTGAATCCGATTTTTCTTTTCATAATGAATTACCTCTTTCTTTTTTAGGGTCATGCCCCTTACGGTAATGAGGGGGAATGAGTTTTCTGTTTGGTTTTAAGATTTCAAATTAATTTTGGATTTTTCTTTTTCCGGGGAAAGCAGATCGGAAAGTATCTGCTGCAGCCGCTCCAGAAAATGCGGCGGGATCGGATGCGCGGCATGATCTCTCTGGAAGATGTAGAATAGATTGCAGTGTTCCTTACTCATAGGCAGCTCCTTTGCGATCAGTAGTACAGGAAATACACAACCTGCGTGGAGCCACTGTTGCTCTGATGACCGCTGCTCCTGTGCCAAACAACAGTTTTCGTGCTATTTTGTGCCTTCCAGTTCTCGAACTGGGTATTGACCCTTTTATAGCTGCCTCCAAAGAGCTGCATGGTTTGGAAGTAGCCTAACTGATATTTGGGTGCGTTTGCGACCTCGCTGTAGCCGATCTCCAGATGATTGATGACCGTTTCAAATTTAAACGGAATATTATGATTGGCACTGGTGAGTATGGAGATGTCGCGAATGGAAATGCTCTGCCCCCGCAGCCATTCATTGATCTCCCGGACGTTTCCTTCATTGAAGGACCAGCTGCCAAAGTCAAAGACTTTGGTCTGCCTCTGTGCAGAAGCGGTGTTGCTGGCCGCAGCCTGGGCATCTGCCAGCTTTGCGCCGCAGGCGCTGCAGAAGATGCTGTCACTTTCCAATTTTGCACCACAATATTTACAGAACATATTCTCTTCCTCCAAAAATTGATTGATGTGTCTTATACCCCTTACGGTAACAAGGGGGAATGAGATTTCAAAACGGTTTTATATTTTTCAAATATTTTTGAATGCATATTGAAATTTCTAATTTCCTGCCGTTTTAATAATTGTATCACCAATCCATAAAATAGAAAAGCCCTATTTCATAATAAAATTACCAACGTTGAGGCATAATTCCTATTATAATAATGATCAGGAGGGATTGTGCTATGGAAAATATCTGCTATGAAGACTTTATTCGCACCCGCATTACCGAGCTGCGAATTCAAAAGAACATTTCCGAGCATCGCATGAGCCTGGATCTGGACAAAAGCGGTTCTTATATCAGAAGCATCACCAGCGGAATCGCCATGCCCTCTGTCCGAGAGTTGTTTCGGATCATCGCATATCTGGAGACTACCCCGGCGCAATTCTTCGCTCCTCTGGAAAGCAAGGATACTGCGTACGCCAAGCTCTGTGACCGGCTGCAACCCATGACAGACGTAGAACTGACAAAGGTAAACGCTTTCCTGGATATGATTGAAAAATAACCACCATGTAGAATTGCAAAATAGCCACCGTCACTCAAAACAGAGTGACGGTGGCTTTGCTACATCAATGAAGCGGGGCTACTCTATAGTGTTCTACAAGGTCCATATTGCTCTCAGTTATTTTGTCGCACCAATTTGAGCAGCATATTCTTTGCTTCTCGAGCTGTTTTCCGGGCCTCGACATGTTTTTTATATTCGTCTATTGATAATCTAGCAAATGCATTGTTCGCGGCCTCATTCAGTCTGTCGTTGATTTTGTTGATCAACATACAAACCTGATGCATCAGATCGCTTCGCTCGCTAACAAGCGCATTAAACTGCTCTCTTGATAGAATGTCATCGCTTTGTGCATTATCAAATTTCCTTGTAATGCAATAGGCTCTCGCCTTCAAAATGCATGCTTCCTCATATATATTGTTATTGTTGTTTTTGTGGTACATAAATAATCCTCCTTTCTGCGAGCGTCACCGCGGCATCCGCGATGCATTAAAATAAACTAACAGAACCTTGCTTCGCAACAGTAGAACGCATCCAACAAAGTGCTCTATAAGTTGTAGGTTGTACGATAGAACCTTGCTACGCAACAGTGGAAATATCACACCGAGTGTCGAGCCTGCAGCAAGAACTACTGCAGTCCCACACTGCGGTGTGTGCGCCCTTTATGCTACGCCTAAAGGGCGCATAAAGCTATACAATCTTCCAGTTTTGAACATTCAATCTCAATTTGATGGCAAAAGATGCTCTGTAGTATTACATGTCGCATCATTCGAACCTGAATTCTGCGTTATTATCGGCGATATTGCTTCATTCTTCTTGCGCCTGTAATAAGTAGCCCGGCTAATGCCAAGTAATTCCCAAGGTTTTTCCTTGGGCTTATTTTTATTTTGCGAAGCAGATATCTTTTTCACCGATGAAATAGACAATCCCGTTTCTTCTGCAACATCAGTGATTTTATGCCCGAAAGCCAAATGTGCGGCAGCCTTTGCTTTAATGGCCGCCTTTTCATCTCGAATGGATTTACGAGCAGAGTTTCTTGCGTCATTTCGATGTATGCGAAAATATTCCTTCGACAATTCGCTATATTCTTCCGGGGTAATATTGAAATACTCGGGAATATTGATATCCTTGATCCTAAATCTCGTTTTGCTCCGAAACAAATACTCAACACTCCGAAACCTCGGCTTGAATCGCTCATTTAGATTGCGACAGTATCGCTTAGCTTCTTCCTCAGGCCACAAAGATCTGGCGCAATTCCACGCTACGAAGAGTAATTTTCCGCGCACTCCGTCATGGATTGCAAGCCTATCAATAATCTTATCTATAATCCAAAGCCGTTTTTTGAGCGTGCTCGTATACTGAGGATCATAAGTTTTCGCTTTATGCTCTGATGTAGGAAGATTTGCTTTTTCACTTCGTCGTTCTTCACGCTCTTTTTTCTGCTCTGCCCACACTTTTCTCTGCTCTTCCTGTTGTAAAAGGAAGTCTTTGATATCATCGTTTTCAACAAGAGCATTCCGTAAGATCGTCAGATCATATGTCTTTTGGTGCAGCAGTTCGTAGTGTGTTCTTTTCTCTGTCTTTGTGTTATACGTATTGAACATACGATAAACTCGTTCTGTTCCACCTGACGCAACTTTGTCAATGATTTTTTGATCAACCAGATATGGACAATCATCAATCATCACTTTGATAGCATGCTGTAACCATTCTGAGATTAGGTGATATAACGGTGAAAGTTTCTTTGATGTTTCTTCTATATGCCACCATAATTGTACTCCCCTGCCTGTATAATGAATTATATTGGGCGGAGGGATAGTATACCTTTGATTTGATCCTGTAAATAAATCTCGTTTCAAACGCCATACAAAATCATCAATCAACCATTCTCGTTCATCATCAGTTATTTTTTCGTTATGCACATCGAAGTCCAGCACAATATTATTTAGACTGAATACATATGCTTGTGAACGGGATTGTCCTGGAATTAAAGTGTTTGCCGTAATATAATAATTGTTCCGTTTATAGATTCTGATTTTCTTAATGGTTTCCTGCAGATGGGTGGGTTCACAGGAATCAATGAACTTCCACTCGCCTTTTGAGTTTCTGCACCAGATCTGCACTTGTGACTCAAATTTTGTATCTACTGGATAGAGGAAATTATAAATACTCATGATAACTCCTTGTGCTAGAGCTTATTAGCTCGATATTTTCACACAAGGCACATCTATCCTGGCAGACTAAAACGCAGAACCTCCTTCCCAAAGTATTGACAGTTGGGTGCACAGGATTGTACCTTGTGTAGCTCCAACTGTCTTCATATCTAGTATGTAAAATTCCGAAATTTCTCAACAAAAAAGGCTTTTCACGATAACATAGATAAACGAAATGAATGCGCTATCCGAAAGTGATTGGAAATTAAGTAACGCCCTGAACCGCTATTGCAGTACAGGGCGTTACTTCTTTTACCAATTGTCAAGAATGTTCTCTTTTATACAATCTTGTCTTGCATTCTTGTAAATATGGTTTTTGCTGCCAGGGGTGTCAATGTGATGTCACCGCTATATAAAAATACCGCAGAACGACTAGGCCTGCCTGGCAGCACTTTTAATCTACCTTCATGTTTGGCTTGTATCAAAATAGTTTTGTCAGCCATGTCCGCAAGCTCAATAATTTGAGCTATGCCTCCACGGTGAACCATTGTACGCCGGCCTATGTTTATCATTTTCATAGGCTGATCACCTCCTTCCTTTAGGTCAATTCTTAATTTTGGATTGTGTGGTTAGTCCAAAATATTAGACCAATCTGCCGCTTGTATGCGGCTCTTGATTGTTTTGGCTGCTACCGGTGAAATGATAATTTTACCATCACTTAAAAATACAGCAGTACAGTGTGAGCGTCCGGCAATGGCTATCACAGTTCCATTTGCTAATCCACATTTGATTTCGGACATGTCCTGTATATCTGACAACGCAGCCACCCTGACAATATCGTCATGCCTAACAAATGTACCTTTTCCGATTTTGATCATAAACTATTCCTCCTAGATTTTTATAAATTTCCGGCAATTACTTTACCGTAACTAATATGATGAATTGCTATCGGAGTCAGAAAATTGCCTTTTTGCTTGCCTTTTTTTGCATTCTGAGACCCTTTTCCCGTTCTTCCTTGATCATATAGTAGAGCATAGTTAGTAATTCATCATCGTCATCTTCCGGCTTGCCTGAGATGTTAATTGTCGCTCTTTGAGGCTGATCGCAACTCATAGTCTGTTTCTCGTCAATCATGGCATACACCCCCTTCCTACTACCGTCCAATTTCATTGTGCCAAAAACTGACTTTTTACAACAAAAAAATAATCTTCTTCGTCTAGTCTTATTATGATTTTTCTGAAAAACCTCAACAAAAAACCTATGGCCAGGAATGGGCATAAAATCCGGCATAAAAAGATATATCCGTGGCTCTGTTTTGAACTCACGGATATGTTTGAGTTGGAGTGATAGATTGAGCGTTGTCCGTGGCGAGAAAATGGCGTTCACGGATATAACTGGATTTTTGGAAGTCAGAAGTCGCTGCGCTCTGGTTTAGGCCGGAGGTGTTTGCGCTTCTGATTTATTCTTTGGTGGATTTTGGAGAGCCAGATTTTACGGCACAGAACAATCGACCAATCTTCTTGTCTCCCCTCATATATTTAGAAATCAGAAATCACGCTTCGTTATTATCTGATATATCATTATTCGCCCTGCAGCGCACAGCAAAAAATAGCCAGCTTTTCGTATATTGCTCGATTGCTAAGGCCATCACTTACCGGATTGAGAGAATGGAATAATAGGATGAGAAAGCAGACTCTGTAGGTCATCTCATATTAGGCAAGAAGGCAGCTGGGATAAAGCTATCAGATCGAAAGATCTGCACCAACAATCGGTATAGTTGCGAAAAAGAGATAAAGATAATTGGATCAAGCGCGTTGCTGAGAGTGAAGAATACATATTCGATATATTTACGCTGCTGTTTTCTGACAATCGGTACAGTAACGAAAAAGAGGCGGGAGCATTGCTATGATGTTGTATGGTAAGGACAAGATGTTTTATTTCATTATCATCTCGTATTCCATCGCCAAAGCTAACGCAAAGCAAGACAAAGCACACCTATTCGTATATTGCTCGATTGCAAGGCCAGCACTCTTTGCTTTCTGATGTGGTGGATAGGATGAGAAAAAAGGCTTCGCTTCTTTATCTCATATTTTATCTTCAAGAAGGCAAGAGAATGTGGCGGAGAAGGAGTACGCTACTACAATCGAAATAGTTACGAAAAAGAGGTAATACAGAATAGGCTTTGTGATTGGCTGATTGCGAGCCTTCCATTTCTTACAATCAGATGATTGGTTGAGATGAGAAAAAGACTATATCCCCATCTCATCTTTCTTCATCTGGTATCCTATATTATCAAAAGCCATGAGAGGCTTTGCGTTGCCTAATTTTCTCATATTTTTCTCAAGAGAAAAAAGGCCTACATTTATCGCTTTTGTGCCTTTGCTCTGTATGACAGGGAAACAAATTCCACATTTTTATCCTGTAGTTTCCTTTTTCTTTTTCATACTGTGCGATTTTTCCGAAATCCGCTAAAAAAGGAGTTTCCAGACCCCCATTTTAGGTTTACAAAGAGTGAAATCCAGTTTCCGGACCCTATTTTATGACCACGGCGGTATTAAATCGGGAGGTTTCGGATATCTTTTCAAATTATTATCTAAAAGGGGGCCAGGTTCCGCGGAACCTCCCTCCAAAAAATGAAATTATGCCAAAAAGTTCTAAATACACGGGTTTCAGTATGAGAAGTCGCAACTTTTTTGTTTCTGAAACCTTCCGTTTTTCGTTTTTCTCCTTCATAATCAACTTTTACAGAAACGCCCAAAATTACTGTGCGACATAAAGGTGTCGCATTTTTGATTTGAGGCGTGACAATAAAAATGTCCCCGGGTTTTGCTCCCGAGGACTTGTTGCATCTGTGCTAATTTTGCGCATTCGACCTATTTGACAGCAGGAAAAATTACATATTTTATCCTGTTTCCCTCTGTTCAGTTTGTTGTGTGCTTTTTTCCAAAATTCGCTGAAAATGCGGTCTCCTGACATCATTTTAGGTTATCGAAAAATAAAATGTGGTCTCCGAGCGTTATTTCATACCCACGGCGGTATGAAACGGGGTGTCCCCGAGTATGTTTTCATTTTATTCTCGTAAAGGGGGCATGTAATCACGGGGGCATGCATCATAAATTCATTTTATCCAGAAAAGTTCCCAAATCCATGTGCATTCCCGGAAAGTCTGAACTTTTATCGTTTCGGACACATGATTCCCCCTCATTTTCCCTCGTAATCAACTAATCATTGGCTCTAAATATCCCAATGAAATATGTGCGACACATAGCTGTCGCAAATAGCATCTGCATCGTCACTGCGGCTTTCTGATGTTTTATTTGCAAATCTTTTTTCCCATAGTAGGAACCGGTAGATTACCGAATTCATTCAGCTTTATTCGTTGTCATTATTTTTACAAATGAGCATACCACTCATTATTTCATGCAATGTATGTAAAAATCTTGGAAGGATATCATCTTCGAATATCTGGTGATGAAAAGCAGGCAAATTTGCTCAAAGAAGCGATCAAGGTGTCACGCAAAGAAATTAAGCACCTGATATTCACAGAAGAAGGAGTACCTTTATTCTCAAAAGCGCTCGAAAAGGCTGCTCCTGGGTGGGTCTTCAATTCGTCACACGCAAACGAAATTGCTAATTGGATAGCGACTGGCTTTCTTGGGCGAACAGGGCTTGCAGAACGATTAAAGGAACTGGACAACGAATTTTTCAAAGTTATCGCCTCAAACGCAAGTATTATCACCGACCGGTCCGGCCATGCCACTAATTCAGAAACAGAAAGCCTTTACTACAGAATGATTGTGGCTACACGCAACTACTATTCGCACTTTAAGAATGATAAAACCGATGTTTTCACATTCACTCAACTGCATGACTCAATTTTTGTTCTTAAATCACTAATTCTGATGATAATGTTTTCAAACATGGGTGTAAGCCAAGAAAACATTCGCAAGATTATGAGTTGGGATATGGAGCTTGGAGCACATACAGGTTATTTGCGTCAAAAGGGAGAAAAACCTCCTGTCCCATAATCCATGCATATATGTTTCTATTCAAGTAAGCATATTTCTTAACTTTTATACTTCTTGATAGGCCATCATGAGCGATACCGTAGTCCACGATTTGGGCATATTATGTCCAAACTACGAACCATCTTGATAGATCAAAAAACAGAGCCATTTGTCAACGACAAATGGCTCTGTTTATTATTTATCATGCCCGGCTCTCAAAAATTGGTGTAGTTTTGGTGTAGTAACGAACAAGTAAGAATTATGCAGAGAATATACATCAACTTTTTGCGCAAAGAATGTGAGTTTTTCACTTATAATTCGGAACATATCAAACAAAAACACACCGCAACAAAGTTGGAGCAATCAGTAAGTGAGTTTCCGTTACACGAACTCATTTCTATTTCACTCCTGATTCATAGATTATTATTCTCAATTATTGCATTATGAAGCAGGCTGCCATCCAGGACGAATCTCTTCATAAGTCTTTGCAAACCAACAAAAAAGGGCGTAGGAAATGGTGTAGTATACCATTTCAAAATGTCTTACAAGTGCGACAACAGTCCTTTTGCGTAGCGCAACACGCGAGAAAACGCTTACGAAAGTGCTTCAAATACGAAAACAGTGGGATATTTTTCTGCATATGTCTGCGCGGTAGATCCAGTATAGCCGCGGATCACAGTACCTTCTTTCCCGCCCAGTGCACGTTGCCCTGATGAATAGATTGCACAGTTAGGATTCCATATCGTGATCGTCTCCATACCGCTCGTACCATAAAACGCGGCAAAGCCGATAGCTGTAACGTTTTTGGGAATCTCTACATTCGTCAGGCTGGTGCAGCCAGAGAACGCCAAATCGACAATCTCCGTAATGCCTTCTGGAATTGTAATCTCTTTCAATGCTCTGCAATTCATAAACGTGCTCTGGCCGATCTTGCCGGTAGCATTCTTGGGCATGCGAATGCTTTCCAGTTTAGAGCATTCAGCGAACTGCCAGCCGCCGGTAAAGGATGTAACACTGTCAGCTATCGTTACCGTTCGCAAATTAGCGCAATTTGTAAACGCAGCGTACGAGAGTCTGGTAACGCCGTCCGTAATCGTTACACTGGTGATGCTGGCTAAGTAATCCACCCACGGTTGATTGTTTTCATAGCCCACAGCCTTGGGATCCATTTCTCCGACACCAAAGACGGTAAGCTGTCCATTGTTTTGCAGAGCCCAGCGTACATCATTACCGCAAGCACCAGAAGCAGTGATGTTGCCAAGGACTTCTATAGTAAAGTTGGCGCTGGTACCACTATAAGTCACCTGAACGTTCTTTGTGCCGGCAGAGTTCAGGCTGGAAGGACTGCAATTAAATCCGGAGGAAATCGTAACCTTTTTTCCGCTGGCATAGGTTGCCTGGATCTTCATTCCCGTGGTATCCAGCACATCTCCCACCAGATAATACTTGTGGTTAGGAGTAGTAGAAACTTGAATGCTCTGGATGGTGTCCTTGCCCAGACTGATCACCAGTGTTACCTCTGCACCAACTTTGCAGGTACTACCTGCCGCAAGCGACTGGCGAATTACCGTTCCTTCCGGGGCAGAATCGCTGTACTCCTGTGTCAAAGTGACCTTAAGCTCCGAAGAGAGCAGTTTTTCCGTAGCGGCATCCTGCTTTTGTCCCTCCACATTCGGCACGGTAACTGTGCCTGGACCTGCGGAGATCACCAGCATCACGGTACTGCCGCTTTCGATTTCGGTATCAGCGGCAACGCTCTGCGACAGAACGGTGCCTGCGGCAGCCTGCTGATCAAATTCATCCTCCAGTTCTACCTTAAGGCCCAGATCCTCCAAAGCTTTCACCGCCTGCTGACGGTTCATACCCAGCACACTGGGAACCTTGACCTTTATTTCCGGCGCATCAGTGGGTTCGGTAGGCGTATTGGTGGGGTCAGTAGGTGCGTCGGTGGGGTCAGTAGGTGTGTCGGTGGGATCGGTAGGTGCATCGGTAGGATCCGTTGCCTGGGTTGTCGGAGTATCTGCTTCCGCCGGATCATCAGAGCCCAGAAGCTTCGGAAGCAACAGAATTCCTGTCACTACGATGGCTGCCACCAGCGCCAGTACCAGGAGGATCACAAGACCCTTCTTGTTTTTCTTTTTCTTGGGCTCGGCGGGTACAGGAACTTCTGGCGCCGCAGGTGCAACGGGCACAACAGGCGCGCGTCCAAAGATACTGACCGTTCCTTCAGTTTCCTCTGTGTAATTCACAGGCGCAGCAAAAGCTGCTACCGTATGATCATTTTGTGGAGCAGACATAGGAATAATAGCTGCAAAAGGTGCTGTGGACGGCACGATCTTAGCCAAATCTGCCAGCATTTCTCCCGCAGTCTGATACCGCACTGCAGGATCAGCAGTGCAGGTCCGCATCACAACGGCTGCCAGTTCTGGACTTCCGTGGGCAGGTGCCGGAATCGGATCTCCACGGAAGCGGCGCATCATCGCCTCGTCTTCCATATCTGCCGTGGGAATCTGAGGCGGTACAGGCAGGAACGGAGTGCGTTTGTCGTTCAGCAGCCAGTAAAGCAACAGGCCCAGAGAGTATATATCCGCATTGTGACCGTAGGGGCGATTGTGGAACACCTCCGGTGCCATATACTTGTATGTACCGATCTTGGTGCCCCGGGAAGTGCGCTCCACGGTTTTGGCAATGCCGAAGTCTCCCAGTTTGAAACTGCCGTGGTCGGAAATAAACACATTCTGGGGCTTGATGTCCCGATGGATAATGTTCTGCTCCCGGCAAAGCTCCAACGCGTTGCACATATCCTTTGCCAGCTTCACCACCTGTGCTTCGCTGTTGACCTGATGCAGATTCTTCATCAGCGGATTCAGAAGCTCCATTTTGATATAGATCGTCCAGCCGAAGCCATCCGGCTTTGGCTCGTATTGAATATCGTCGCAGTAAACCACATTGGTATTGCCTTTAATTTTACGCATCAAAGAATACTCTTTGATAATATCTTCCAGATACTTTTGGAAGTGAGACGTGATGGTCGCGGAATCGTAGCCCTGGCTCTGCAGTTCCTCCAGCTCATCCGAGCTTTGGGGAATGGAGATCACCTTCAGTGCGGCAAATTCCTCCTCGCCCAGCATCTCCCGCCGAATGCGGTAGACAGCACCAAAGCTACCAGCGCCGATTTTGTCTACAACTTCCCAACCGGGCCATTTCACTTCATACGCCATAACGGCACCTCTTTTCTGACTTGGCAAAACCAAACCAAGTTGTATTCTGTATTTTCACGACCAGTGCGGTCACATTGTCCCGACCGCCCTGCTCCAGAGCTTGCTGAATCAAGGCTTCTGCCAAATCTTCGGCAGAACCGTCGCCATCGAGGATCCGGCTGATTTGTTCATCCGTGACCATATCCGTCAGCCCGTCGCTGCAAAGCAAAAACACATCACTGTGCTGCAAAGCAATCGGATCTGTAAATGATGGCGCGATGGTTAGTTCCTCTTCAAAAATGCCAATATGCTGTCGTAGAACACGCCGTCCCGGATGGGTCTTGGCCTGCTCCGGTGTTAAAGCGCCCATATTCACCAGCATCTGCGCCGTAGTATGGTCATTAGAGATTTGGCGCAAATGGCGGCTGCGGTACAGATAGATCCGGCTGTCTCCCACATTGCAGCCAACAGCCGTGTCACTATCCAAATACAAAGCCGCCAGGGTAGATCCCATACTGCCGCAGGCGGTTTTGCGGATATGGCTGCAAATTTGATCATTGGCAGCCCGAATGGACGCCTGCGCGCACTGTTGCACCTGAGAAAGGACTGCCGGCCGCAAGCTGGCAACGGTGTAGGAAGAAGCGATCTCACCGTTGGCGCTGCCGCCCATACCATCTGCTACGGCAAACAGCGTCTTGCAGACCTTGCCATCGGCGCAAGCGGCGGTGACCGGTTCGTTCAAATCCTGCCGCACCTTGCCGTTGCAGTAATAATTGTCCTCATTGTTATTTCTGATGCGCCCGATGTGGCACATCGCTGCCGCGTGATATCGCATAGCGAACACCTGTCCTTTTGTTTCTGAACCGGGACAGACAGAGCTGTCCCGGTGTAAACCTGGCTATCAGCTGCCAATGGCTGCCTTCAGAGCCTCGTCAGCCTCCCGCAGGGTTCTGGCAGAGGTGTCCATCAGGGTTGCGTAGTTTTCCAGCATCTCGGCAAAGTTATTGAAAGTGGGCTGCATACCTTCATATTTGGCAACGAAGGCTGTCTGGGCATCGCCCTTCCAGATCTCATCCAGTGCGTGGATCAGAGATGCCATTTTTGCCATAACTTCGTCGTGCTCTGCCTTCAAGCTGCGAACCTCAGCAGCCTTTGCCTCCAGCAGATCGGGGGTAACTTGAATCAGTGCCATAAAATTTTCCTCCTGATAATTGTTTGTATGTCACCGGCATCGCCGGGTGTCCATTAAAGGTCGTTTGCTTTTCGGATCAGCTGCTGCTCGACTCTCTCCAGATGGTTCGCAGTAGCGCGGATCACTTCAATATAATCTTCCAGCGTGGCAGACAGATCGTTTATGCCCTGGCTTTCGCTCATAAATCTGCTTACAAGGGCATCCTGCGCCTCGCCGCTCCAGATGTCGGACAGATTCATCATCAAAATCCGCATCTGGCGCATCAGCTGTAAGTGCCGCTGGCGCAGGGATTCCAGTTCCCGGGCGTTAGAACGCATCTGTTCCGGTTCCATTGTGATTTTTGACATAGACCTGGCCTCACTTTGCGATCAATTGGATCTTATCCTGCAGATATGTGTACGGATTGATCACATATCCCTGCTTACTGCCAAGCCAGTACTTACCAAGCGAATCCTCAGGAATCGGGTTCGGGGATTTGAGCGGGACTGCAATGGTCAGATGCAGATGAGCTGCTAGATACTGATTGCTGGTGTTTCCTGTCCATCCGATAAGATCTCCGGAAACGACTTTCGCGGGTTTTTGTACATTAAATCCGCTCAGGTGTGAATAGTAATAATAATAGCCATCCTCACCTAGGATCAAGATGCAGTTGCCTCCCATAGCATCCTTTCCATTGGACAATTTCTCTCTTTTTGAATACAGCACCGTACCACCCTTGATTGCATACAAAGGTGTACCTGTAGCTGCGTAAATGTCGATGCCATTATGCGCCTTGCCGCTGGAATACCTGGGATACATAGCATTCTTATTTACCTTAGTCACCTTGTCACCCAGCGGGCTAGCGAAGCCATAGCGGGTGGCCTCTTTCTTCACAGCTTCCGATCCGTCGCAAGTCAGATTATAGATCTGCTTGTCGGTATAGCCGTTGTCGCGCAACAGTTTGATATCATTTGCGGAATCTGGATTGCTTGCGAGGAAACTGTCGATCTTGCTGCTGATGGCAGCTCCTGCGATAGTGCTGATTGTGGAATCCGCAGTACCCTGCATCGATTGTACAATCGTTTGAGGGCTTGTGTACAGGCTGCTGCTCAGTGAGCCGAACGCGCCGCCCACAGCAGTGGCTGCTGCGGCAGCGCCGGCTGCGGCGTTAATGTGGATCTTTCCGTCTACATCCTTGGCAAAGATGCGAAGACGGAATTCTTCCAACCAACTGTTGGTCTCGTTGGTTACTTCGTCCGCAAGACCTGCAGCATCGCACAGTATTCTCACCAATTTCTCCAGCCGCTCTGCCTGTTCCCGCAGGGCTTTTTGCGACACAACAGACGCAACATCCAAAGACTGTCCGGTACGTATATCCAGAAAATTGGTTGCTACCTGCAGATCCGTATAGTGTTTGATCAATTCCTTCCGGGTTTGATCCACATTATCGCGAAGCGTTCGGGCTTTTTCGGCAACGGCTACCATTGCTTCTGCATCATAGGATATTTTATCAAGCATTCCCGTTACCCCCGTCTTCCGCCGCCACTATAGTGGTCAATGGCTTCTGCCAGCTCCGCATCGGCTTGCGCCAGCAGCTGCAGCTGTTTCTGCACTTCCTGAGAGGCTTCCAGAATTTTGTTTGCGATCTTTTCTTGCTTTACCTTGATCAAAATTGCCTTTTCATGGACGGTCTGGCCGCTGGTTCCCTGCCAGCACTGCTCCAGTTCATCCGCGATTTCCTGCGCCGCCTTCTGATATTCCAGATAAATTTGCGCCGTAGTGTCGATTTTCTTTAAAATCTCCAGTGCTTCTTCTATATCCACTTGGACGCTGCTCATATTGCACGCTCCCTTACTGTGATAATGCTGCCGTCCCAGATGCCGGCCTGTCCCAATGTGCAGGTCGGAGAAATAGCATAGCCATTTACGCACAGCACCGGTTCAGACAGGTCCATTTCACATTCCTGTTGCAGAAGCTCCGTCAGTCTACCGACGCTCATACCAGTGGGGATACGAAAATCGCCCAAAACAGCAGCGTGTTCCGTTTCAATGGTTACAGTCACATATTGTGGTATGTTCATGTCAGCCTCCTTACCGGTCTGCGCAGGATCGGACATAGTCCAACACCCATTTGTTGTCCACAGGAGTCAAACGCATCAGTTCCCTCTCCCATGAGTACGCTACTTCCACAAGAACGATTCCGTTTTCATTGTAGAGTATTGTTTGTATTTCGTTTGCTATGCCGTTCTCGATCCAGGTCAGATTCGCATAACCGGCAATACCGCAGGCAGCATCCGCAGCCAGTTTTGCCAGATCCGGTTCGCAGCCACTGCAGATCATTTCCATCACATCCGCGTGCTGGATCAGGTCGCTGTCAATGCTGCAGCTGCCGGAAAATATGGTAACCGCCGGAAGCTGCAAAAAGGAAGGAACCAGAATCTCCAAATCGCAGTCCGTGTACAGCCGGTATTCCCGGCCCCGCACCTGCTCCAGCGCCAGCGTGCCGCTTTCGCAGAAGAAAATCGTCAGCTCCCGTTGAATTCGCTCACGCCGGACAGGGATGGACAAAATTCGGTTGCATTGGCAGCAGTTTGTAACCGCCTGCAAATAATCTGAATCCAGAGCAAATACACCGTCAAAATCCATACTGCCCAAACCGGAAAGGCACAGTTGGGCTTCCCATTGGGGAAATTCCTCCCGAATGGCAGATTCCTTTTTGCCTGCGAACGCATCTGCCACACCGCAGATACCGGGCAGATCATTTTTCAAAATCGTATATAGGATCTGTTCCGCAGATACCTGGTATTGCATAGTGACCCCTCCTGTTTATTGACAATTCATCACTTTGATTTGCTTGACACCCTCCGCAGAACGATACCATCCCTCCCAGGACCTGAGTTTCGTTGCCTTGTCGGTAATGCCAAGCCCCAGATCGATGCACAGATGATCCACGGCCTTGCCGCCCAGCACGACCGCCGGTCCCCTGGAAAGCAACTGGGTTGACGGCTCCCGGAACTGCATAAGGGTCGTCAGTTCAGATGCCCGGTCCGCAGCTATAACGCAAACATCCAGACCCTTTCCGGCCATCAGCAATGCCTTTAGCCGGTCTGCTGTCTGCTGGGCAATGGTATCAAAGAAGCTACGGTAGCCATCGATGATTAAAACTTTGCGGGTAAAAGTGGTGTCCGGATTTTCCTTCCGTTCGTTCTGCCGCTGCACCAGAACGGTACGCAGCTGCTCCATAAACCCGTCAGCATCCTGGCCGCTGCGTAGCTGCTGCACACCGGAAACCGTGTCCCATGCTTCCGCCGTGCCAAAAACTGTCACTTCACAGTCTTCTGACAACAGCTGCCGGGTCAATGTCTTTAATAACGTGGTCTTACCGCTACCCTGGGTGCCGCTGATCAGCAGGCTGTGGCTATAGGAAAAATCCACCTTTGCCGGTTCGATGGTATCGCAGTAAACTCCTAAAACCGGCTTTCCATCGTCTGCAGTAACCGCACCAAAATCCAGCACCGAAGGAATCGTGCGCAGGCAATCCGCTCGGCGGGGACCCCATTTGTGCAGAATTTCTTCCCCCAGTGCACGGATGGCCACCGCGCCAGCGTCCTCGCTCCAGGGCTTTACAGGGCAGGCGATCTGGAATTCCTTAACTCCGCCCAAATTGATCAGTCCCCGACCGGGATATCCCTCCGGCAGCAGACCGCCAGTACGTCCCACCACGCTGGCATAGTCGGACGGGTTGCTCAGCTGTAGCGCCAGCTTGGTTTTGAAGTTCTGCTCCAGCTTAAAGCCAAGTCCACTTGTGCTGCCAGTGGTCAAGACAAGATAAATGCCGTAATTGCTGCCCTCTCTGCTTATCTGTAGGAAGAAATCCTCCAATCCCGCTGTGGTGCGGGCAACCTCGAACCGATCCACTAGAAGTACAATGTAGGGCATTGGCGCATCGGAAAGCTTTCGGAAGGTCCGCAGATTGCCTGCGCCCACCTCCGCAAAGCGGACTCTGCGCTGCTGCAGTTCCCGTATCAGGCTTTCCGCGATCTGCTTTAAGCTGTCCTCTTCGCTGCCATTGGCAACCATACACATATGGGGGAAGTCCATGAATGCCCCCAAGCTCCAGCTGCCAAAGTCCATAGCGTACAGGTTGACATCATCCGGACTGTAAGTACTACACAAACTCATAGCTACCGTTTGCAGGAACACGGTTTTACCGCTTCCAGGACTTCCGAAAACAGCCACATGACCGTTGCTGCCCAGAGGCAAGGCCAACGGCAATTGCTTCTGACCGGCAGGATCGTCCACCATACCGACTACCGGCTCCAGAGCCAAGGTATCTTCGCTGTCAACTTGCAAATCCGGCAGATACAGAATATCCGCCATACGGTCCTGCCAGATGCGGTGGGCAGGTGCAATGCTATGCTGCACTGTGTAATCAGCAATATAGGATACGATAGCATCCATTTGCGTAAGCGCACTGTTTTTCGGACGCAAAAGTTGTATTTTTTCCGATTTGCCAGATGTTGACAGGCGGAATATCTCCTCCGCTTCCTTCGATGCGTTACCGGGCACATAGGGCGCTCCGCTGTAGAACGACTGAACGGCTTCAAACACCTCATCGCTGCCCACCTGAACGAAGGCTCGCCCGGGATCGGTCAAATAAGCAGCATCGGTATGGTTGCCAAGCATCTCCCGACTGGCAGAGGGGCTGGCAACCTTCAGGCACCAGCGAAAGCGCACATTACTTTCGCTTTCGCCGCTGACAACACCGGCAGGATTCTGGGTCATCAGCACAATATGTACACCCAATGAACGGCCAACACGGAACAACGAGTTAACACGATTTGTAAAATGCGGAAATTGCGTCTTAAATTCTGCATATTCGTCAATGACCACAAAGAGGTAAGGCAAAGGTTCTGTGACCTGACCGGAGTGATACAACCGCAGATAGTCGGATATTTTGTTCACCCCAACGGAATCGAACAGCGCCTTTCGGCGTTCCAACTCGCTGTTAAGTGCCACCAGATTTCTGGAAATGTTTACATCCAGATCCGAAATCGTACCCGCCAAATGTGGGAGCTTCTCAAAGGGTTTGATGAGGCCTGTTCCCTTAAAGTCTACCAGAACAAAGGACACATCCTGGGGAGAAAAACGCATTGCCATTGACAAAATCCAGCTCATAACCATTTCGGATTTACCGCTACCGGTCATACCGGCAACGAGGCCGTGAGGGCCATGAGCCTTTTCATGAATATCGAAAACAAAATGCTTTCCATCCGGCAGAACGCCAATGGGCACTGCCATACTGCGTCCAGCATTTGCTGCATTCCACACAGCGCCAAGATCCAAATCCTCCAGTCGGTCAATTCCCAGACTTTCCAGGAATGGAACGTAGGCAGGCAGATTCTTACGATTTTCGGAACGCATACGGATGGGCGCAAGTGTCCGGCTAAACTGCTCATACTGCCGCAATGTTAAGTTGCTGGGTTCCGGTTGGATCTTATGGATACCCTGCGCAGTCTGCAGCAACAGTTCTTCCGCATAGATCTGGATCAAATTGCGAACGGAATGCGGAATCTGTGAAGAAACTTCGCCGGCAAAGATTCCGGTGATCCCCAATTCAGGTTGATTCAGCATCAAAGCTCGACGCAGATTTGAGCCAATTGGAGTACCGGCATCGGGGACAATCACAACATAGTGCGTCCTGTTAGTTTGAAAACCGCGAAAAGATGTTTCGCCTTGCGATTGCAGGCGTTGTTGCGCCATATGCTCTAATGCATCTACTGTCTCCCGGTCATGTTCTCCGCTAAGTACGAACCTATGCTTTCCATCCTCGCTTTGGCAGTGCGGCAACCAACGCATCCACGCCCAGTTCCGGACATTTGTCTGAGAACAGATAACCACAAGCTTTACATCTTCATAACTATGCAGTGCTGCCAACTGGACCACCGCATCCTGCAAAAGAGCATTGGTATCCTGCGGACTTCCGACGAGACCGCAGCTTCCATCCTTTAGCAGATCGCAGAATACGGGCATCTGCGGAATAGTTGCATAGCATTCCGCCAGTTCTGCCGGCTTTTTATCCATTTCTGTCTGTCGCAGCTGTAGGTGCTGCTGCGGTACTTTAATTTCCGTAGCCGTCGGTACAGCGCCGGTACCCAGCCGGATTGTCAGGAAATCCAAATCTCCGGTTTGACGCTCCCATAGATTGCTTGCCGGGCCGTTGACCCGGGACAAGCAATCGGAAACGCTTGGATGCAGCAATTGTGCATAAGCACGCTGGGCATCTGCGTGTTCCTTCAACTGCTGTTCGATTTTTTGAAGATAATCTGTATAGACTGTTTCCTGCTGTTTCTCGATCTTTGCGTATTTCTTTTTTCCAAGGCCGTAACGCAGGACCTGATTTCCCAGATTCATCGCTATCATAGCAGGATTAATTGACAGGCCACCAAGTCCCATAGTAGGTTTATTTCCGATAGTGGGAGCATCTTCAATAGTGACACTCAGGGGCTCTGGTGGGCAGAGAAGTCGCGGAGAACGGGAATACCAAGGATAGACCGCTACGCAGGTCGATGCATCCAGAACCGGCAGCTGGGTCGGCACCGCAAAATGTACTCGCTGGTCTGCATTTTCCAAAACCAAGCTGCTGTCCACACGAAAGCGGTAGCGCCCCAACTTAATGACGTCGCCCCGGTGTAAAGGGACATCGTCAATCCGCTGGTCATTGACAAAAGTGCCGTTGGTACTACACAGATCCTTTAGATGCCAACCATCCGATAGCAGCTCCAGCCGGCAGTGTTGTCCGGAAACCAGACCATCTGCCAAAACCACATCATTATCCTCTCGCCGGCCAATGGATAACCCGATTTTCAACAGAATTTGCCGAGGATTTTCCGGGATTTTCTCTAAAACAAGGGCTGCCATCTGCTGCGAAG
>CAYVSU010000010.1:0-32246 GCA_964454215.1 uncultured Oscillospiraceae bacterium
AGTTGCCGGCAACTGTACAGGTAGACTCGTTAGCATCGTGTGCGGTCAGATCGTGACCCAGTGCGGAGTTGGCGGTTTCTTCTGTTGCCAGCAGTTTACCGCAGAGGCTGCAGAGCTTTTCAGTGGTACTATTTGCAGTACAGGAGGGCTCAGATGTCGTTCCATCGATGGCAACGTAGCCGATGGAGTAAATTTCATAGCCGCTAGCACCGTTCATACCCAGCATCAGTTCGCCATTCCAGATAGAACAGCACTCGGGCTCTCTTGCGCCGCCCATGTTTGTATCGCTCAGATCCAGCTTGGCAATGATTGCTTTTTCAGCAATATCGATGACCTGAATGCTGTTGGTAACATAGTTCGCATACTCGGTGCCGGCGTCAGCGTTCTTGCCGTTGCCGTAGGAGTAGTAGATCCGGCCCTGATACATGGTGCCGCCCTGGGTGAAGCCGTAGGTATACTCCAGTTCAAACTGATCCTGGATATCCTTGGTATACAGGGTGACGGTTGCGCCGTAGCCGTCTTCTGCAGAGGTGGAGGCGGGCAGTGCGGGCATATTGAACTCTGTGATGATATACTCGTTTCCGCCGTCAAAGTAGTTGTCAATACCGTAGGTGTTGATGTTATACGGCTCGTAGGCACGGGTAGTACGGAAACGGGCGCTCTTAATGTAGATCTTGCCTTCAGTATCGGAAGTGGGATCACTGTCGATGAACCAGGCGGGCCAGCCCCAGCCGATTTTCTGATAACCGGCAGAAGCATCATAGCCGTTGCCGGAAATATATATGAACTTGCCTGTCTCGGCATCGTACATATTGGTCAGAATATCGTCCCCCGCATTGTAGTTATTGTTCATATTCTTATAGGGATTACCTTCCTGAGCGGGGATATTCGCCACATCGTTGAATTCAATAATCTGAACTGTTTCAGCGTACCAGCCCTTGGTTTCGCTGTACAGAATGCGCTCCACAGCCATCTTAGCGACATAAGCGCCGGTTCCGTCGTGCTTGCCGGAGTTGCCGGTGGTAACATACAGCAGCGGCAGGGGATCGCTTTCGTCGAACTTTGCAGGACCAAACATAATCTGGTTAGAGTGGTTTGCCCAGTTGCCCTTTACCGTATCACCAACAAGGCTGGAATCGGTGGGCAGAGTACCCTTGTTATAAGAACCAAGATTGAAGGAGGCAATCTCGTTGCCGGTAAGCATATCATACAGGGTACATTCGCCATACTTGGTGCAGGTCACAAGCGTGTTGCCGTAAATAGCGTTGCCCTGGCCGCCGGTAACATCGAGAACGTGAGTACCCTCGTCCTGTTCGCCGTCATAATCGTGGTGAGTCAGGCTGTCGGTAGCGGGGATGGATACGGCTTCCAGAGTGGTTTCGTTAATGCCGATTTCGTCTGAGAAGTACTTGTCACAGACGGTGCAGCGGTAGTGGGCATCCCAACCGCCAACGTGCTCACCTGCCGCCTTTGCTGCCACAGCGACGATAGTATGTTCAGTGGCCAGAACGACCTTGCCGGTCTGCTCGGTGCCGACCTTATTATAGTCGGGGATGGCGGTATTGGTAGCGGCGCTCAGCTGCAGAACAGCACCGTCTTCCACATTCAATGCAGCGGTGAGGGCCGCGTCATAGGTGCCGAGGAAGTCAAACTCCGCACCGGCAAGGACATTGATGCTATCCCAAGCGCTGCCAGTCAGGGAAGTCAGACTGCCCGTGCCGGACAGGTTGATGACCTGATTCTTGGTTGTATTCACATTGGCGGCATCAAAGCTGACTGTGCCTACCACGCCGGTATTGCCAATACTCAGGGTCAGGTCGCCCTCCACCTTTTCATAGACCGTACGGGAGGTGATGATACTGGGAACAGTGCCGCCGGTGATGTTGATCTCAGCATTGCCGTAGATCACAGCCTGATACGTTTCACTCTTGCCGTGACCGATGATCACGATTTCTGCAACGGTGCCACCGGTGATATTCAGGGTGGAGTCGCCATGGACGCTGCCACCGTTAGAACCGGCAAGCTGCACGCGCTGCATGATGTAGGCTGTGCCTCCAATATTCTGTGTCACGCTGCCAACGGAGGCGTAATTGGTGGTGTTGCCACCTTCATGGCCGCCGTTGATATAGCTCCAGGTACCGCTGTTGACGGTGATCTCAATGTCTCTTACAGAGTAGTCGCCATCGGTAACTTTAGGAGCGTTATCATTATAGTACCAGCCGCCGCGGATGGCGATGCAGCCGGTGCCTACGCTGTTACAGCCGGTGCAGTTGGTGGTAACGCCATTACCGAAGGTAAGGCTGGGGCCCGAATAGATGTTCATATTGCCCTTTTTGCCGTTGGTACCCAAATGGTCATAGTCCCAATTGATATTGGTGATCTCCACCGGGGACAGGAACTGTACATTGGTCTTGGTAGCAGTTTTGAATGACAATGTGGAGGGAGTGGTGGGATCCGCGCTGGTGATGTAGATCTTGCCCTCGGAAGTGGGCATAGTAAGAACCAGCAGATTGGTGGACTCACCGCTGTAGGTATAAGTATAAGTGCCTACAACATTGATCACGCCGCCATAAGGCAACAGGGCGAAAGCCTGCTCCATAGTCTTGACAGGCGCGTCTTTGGTGCCGGCGTTGGTATCCAGACCGTTTGTCTGATCCAGGTAAACGGATACACCATAGCTGACAGTGCCGTTGTTGGTGACGTTCAGGGTGTCGGTCTCTTCGTTGTTCAGCAGGTTCAGAACACTGCCATCCTCCACAGTGACCGCTGTGGTACTGCCCAACTCGGCCACATAAGTGATATTGGAGCTGCCCTTGATATTGGTTTTGGTGTAGTTTGCAAAGGCGTCCTTCACGATGGTGCCGGTGTAGCCGCTCAGGTTCAACACCTCGGTGCCTGCAACAGTGGTGCCGGTGCCCCAGCCGCCGTAATTGCCGCTGTAATCTACGAAGCTGCCGCTGACATTGACGGTTACACTATAGAAGAAACGGCAGTTGGTAATGCCAGGAGCATCGCCCATATAGTCAACAGAGCCGCCAGACAGATTCAGGACCAGTTCGCCGTTGCAGTAAGTTCCGTTATAACCGCTGGTATACAGGTTGGCAACGGTGCCGCCGGTGATATTGACGGTCACACCGGCAGTCAGACCTTTGTTGCCAACCGCGACATCCGTGACCTTGGCCGTGCCGCCGACGGTGATGGTCAGAGGAGCGGCGATGCCCCAGTGGGTCAAACCGTCTATATCAGAGCCGGTAACGATATCGGAGCTGGCTGCCACAGATGTCAGTGCACCGGAATAGATGGAAATGGCAATGCTGTCGACATTTAACAGATGGTTATGTGCTAGACCTGCCTGCACGCTGATGGTGCCGTTTTCTTCCATCACGGTAGCAACGCCTGCGCCAAAGGTCAGGCCAGTGTAAGAATAGAGCACCACTTCGGTAGCAACAGTCTTCACTGTCACATTGGACCAGAAGGTCTTGCCAAAGAAATTCATATTGATCCGCTCACCGCCGGAGAATACGACGGAAGCAGTCTGGGTATAGTCATAGTCGCCATACTTGCTGGTAATGTAGTATGTACCAGTATGGGCGTGGTCATAGCCGGTGGGGTTGTAGCTTGCGGTGACATTGACAGTACCGCTGATCACGATCACAGCGTCACTGGTATCAATAACTGTATCTGCGCCGTCCAAATCGGCAATGGCAGATTCCAGAGAAACATAGGCGTTCGCAGGAGTGGAGCCGTCACCGGTGCCGGTGGCGCTGGAGTCTACGAATACGATGCGGGTCATATTCGCAGGTATTTCAGGTATCTGCTCTGTGGCGGAAACGCCGCCGATCAGCAGGTTACCAAGCAGCAGCGACAGTACCAGCAGAATACTGAACAGCCGCTTGGTGTTTTTGAAAGACATCATAAAATATTCCTCCTATTGTTAATGTGCTGATTTTCTTATATGAAAGATAACTTCGGCTTCACGCCGAATGTTACTTTTCACTATGAAATTTGGTAATGACATCCACGCTGTACTCCCGGACGAGAGAAGCATACCCTGTGTAGGCAAAATCGACTGTACCGGTGCATTACAATCCCTATAGACAACTACGCCATTACATTTTAAAGTATAGTTATTCCAAATACCAAAGTCAACCGCGGCTGTCGTTTTTCTCTGCATCCCACAATTTGAATCGCTTTTTTGGGGACATTTTGCCAATCACAAAAATGAACATCCGCTTTTGGAGTCGAGCATTCTCTTTCCGGTGGGATAAGCGCTTATGGTCAAATCGCCGCAGACAATAACGGTTCCGCCGTCTGCAGGCAGAGCATCAATTGCCGCAAACAGATCTCCCATAGGTGCATCCGGTGAAGCGCCGTTTCCGGTGCCGCCATCCTTTACATAGATCACGTTACCGGTGGCTGCGAATGTGGGGATTGCAAAAACAGCTATCGTCACAGCTAATACAATCAGGAAAATCAAGCTATACTTTTTCAGTTTCATAGTTCTTCTCCTTTGCGTTTTTTATAACAGGAATATATCCTGCTTAATTACATAAATACCACCGGTACGATCTCCCTCCGGGTGGCCGTTGGTATTCACCAGCAGCATTCCTTCATAAGGAGCAGCGCACTCGATCTCTTCCTGGTTCAACGCATCGTCCAGTTCTTCCACCTGTGCGATAAGCCGCTTTTCCTTAAGATCAAAGACTAAAATAATATCCGCATACTCCCGAATGGGCAGACCGAAGGTATAATAGAGCTTACCGTTTACGATGGTGCCGCCCTGCGTAAAGGGAACATCCGATTCCACACAAAACTGATCCAAAATATCCTTTGGACTTAAGTGGACCCAAGTCCCCGCCTCCAGCGACGGCAGCGGGAATTTGGTAATGATGTAAGTGTTACGCTCCCCTTCCGGCACGCAGCCACGCTTGGTGCGGTACTTGGCAGAGAACATATAAAGGTACGGCTCGTCGGGGTCGATCATCCAGCCGGGACAGCCCCAACAGGGCTGCAGGAAGGGCGTATGCTCAATACCCTCAGGGCGATAGCTGATGGTTTGCAGGGTTTGCGCAGTATAATGCTCTCCGTTTTCGTCCACGGTGCAGGTAATATTTTCAACCGCACAGCGGTAGAAGTAACCGTCCCCGTCTGTCCCGATACCCGTGCCAATGGTAACGTACAGCAGCGGAATGGGGTTGTTTTCATAGTGGATCTTGCTGAACACGCAGTCATTGGCGTGGTTTAAGTAATCCTTGGAAGGTGTTCCGGCATTATAAGATCCCAACTTGAATACATCCAGCGCTCTTGGGGATCTGCTCTGTAAATCGTAAACGCCGCAAATGCCAGTGTCGTACAGAACAAACAGCCGGTCGCCCCAAATACCCATTCCCTGTGCCGACCGGGACACCTTTTCAAAGCGCATATATACCTTGCTGTCTGCGCCGCTTAAATGCAGTTTTTCCATAACGTCTCCTTTAGCGGTACAGGTCTTCCCGAATGGCATAGAGATTGCCCTCAGATTTGCCCACATCGTTGGCATTGACCAGTAACATACCTTGATAGAATGTGCCGCACTCAAATTCATCCAAACCAAAGATTCCAAGGTCATCGTCCATCCGCTTTTCAATGCGGCGGTTTTGCAGGTCAACGACCATCACGTGGTTGGGATAGTCGTGAATGGCGCAGCCGAAAATATAATAGATCTTGCCCTGGTAGAACACGCCGCTTTGCGTAAAGAGGGTATCGTCCTCAAAAACCCACTGATCTAAAATATCCTCGCCGCCCAGGGACACTTTCGCACCATCTGTCAGTTTGGGAATGGCGTACTTAGTGACAATCAGGGCGTTATTCTCCCCTTCCGGCACGCAGCCCCGCTTGGTGCGGTAACGGGTGCAGCAGGCGTAGATAAAGCCTCCTTCTCCATCCAGCACGTGGCAGGGGCAGCCCCAGCCGGGCTTCACGAAGCCCCGCTCAGGATCGCCTTCGGGTTTGATGGCAATGGTCTGCAAAGTTTTGCCCTGGTAGCTTTCATTGCCGTTGTCATCTATTTGGCAGGTAATATTTTCCACCGCCAGGCGGTAATAATAGCCATCACCGTCAGCACCGATGCCGGCACCCGTATCCACATACAGCAGTGGGATGGGGTTGCCTTCATAATGTATGCCGCTGAAATTGCAGGAATTGGCGTGATTTTTGAAATCTGCAGAAGGTCTTCCCCAGTTATAAGATCCCAGCGGGAACACATCCAAGGGCCTGACATTCCGGTTTTTCAGATCATAAACGGCGCCAATACCGGTATCATACAGGATAAACGCCCGATCCTCCCAGCAAGCAATACCCTGCGCGCTGGTAAGGGGCTTACGGAATTTCATATACAGGCGGCTGCCTGCACTGCTTACCTTGGGATATGCCATAGCTTAGCCTCTGGTTTTGCCGCCGGCTACATTGATGGTAACGCCGTGGATATAGCTTGCCCGGTCAGAGCAGAGGAATGCCACCGTATTGGCAACCTCACTGAGCTTGCCGCTGCGGCCCAAGGGCGTGGTGGAAGTCTTGGCGTAGCCAGCCCGAAGCTCCTCAATGGTGATGCCGCGGGTGTAAGCCAGTGCTTCCTCATATGCCAGGGTGCGAAGACCGGTGGCTTCCAGAATGCCAGGCGCAACGCCTACCACGCGGACGTTCTTCTTGCCCAGTTCCTTGGCCCAGGAGCGGGTCAAAGAATTTACCGCATTCTTTGTGGCTGCATAGACAGACTGGCCTTCAGAGCCTTCCAGACCGCTCTCGGAGGACATATTGATGATCACACCGCTGCCCTGCTTCACCATTACACGGCCGGCGGCCTGGGCACACAGAAATACACCCTTCAGGTTCACATTCATAACCTTGTCCCACACAGCTTCGTCCAGCTCGTACTTGTTGCCCTCGTCTACCAGCAGACGGGGGATGTTGATACCGGCGTTGTTGACGATGGCATCAATCCGGCCGTAAACTTCCAAGGTTTTTTCCACCATTGCGTTGACGCTCTCGGCGGAGGTAACATTGGTAACCACATAGGTCATCTGACCTTCTTTTCCATTTTCAAACACAGGGGTATTGGGGTTCATATCGCAGACCACAACATTGGCTCCGTCGGCCAGCAGCTCTTCCACAACTGCCTTGCCAATGCCGGATGCGCCGCCCGTCACGATGATCGTCTTGCCCTCCAGGGCCAACCAGGATGTATTCATAATACCGTTCTCCTTATGTAATATTTCGCAATTTCATTCCTGCGCAAAGATTTCCTTGATTTTTTCCGCTACGGCAAGGCCAAGGCGGGTATGACTGTCTGCCGTGATGTGAACACAATCCTCTAAAGAGGGTTCAGCGTACAGCGCGGCATCCAGGAAGGATGCACCCCGGGTCTTGGCTACCGCTTCATAAAGCTGGCTGAATCGCTTGCTCTCTTTACCGCCTCTGACCAGTGTACTGTCCGGACGAAGCTCTGTGATCTCCTGCGCCACCAGCGGTGGGGCGATCAACAGCACCTTAGGCGAATTCTGCCAGATAGGCTGACTGACCCGATAGACCGCATCCGCGTTCAAAAGCATCCGTACCAGTTCATCAGCACCGGTAGCGGCACCTACGGCATTGGTATACTTTAAATCATTGCTGCCCAGCATCAAAACCACCAGATCCAGGGGTTTCTGTGAGATCAAAGTATATCCCAAGCATTTTTTGCCGTTGAGATAGTCGCTGAAATAGTCATCGAAAACGGTGGTTCTGCCGTTTAGACCCGCTTCGATGATGCAATATTCCTCGCCCAGCGCTTTCTGGCAAACACCGGTCCAACGGATATTTGCCGGCTGGCGCATACCCGTTCCGGGGACAAAGCCCCAAGTATTGGAGTCACCGTAGCACAGAATTCTCTTTTTTTCCACCGTCACACCTCGGGATAGATATTCTTCTTGATGTACTCTGCCAGTGCGTGGCCCAGACGGACGTGGGATTCAGGAGTAAAATGCACACCGTCAGCGGGGCAGGGTTCAGCATATTCTGCTGCATTCAGGAAGTAGCAGCCCTTTTCCTCTGCCACTTTCTTGTAAACCGCGGGGAACTGCAGGCTCAGATTCCGGCCGATCTCCCGGCGGAACTTATCATACACTTCCACACGGCCCTTGGGGTCAGAAGGACGGATCTCGATGGGGGCGATGATCAGAACCTTGGGCGGCATATTTCCATTGCCCACCTTGGGATAAGACTGTACGAGATCCACCAGCCGGGAAATGCCCACAGGCAGGTCCGCCTCGGAATAATCCTTTTTGATCTGCAGGTCGTTGGTACCCAGCATAATGACGACCAAGTCCAGCGGGCGATGGCTGTGCAGGCAAGGCGTCAAATAGGTCTCGCCGTTTTTCCAGCTCTCCACGCTCCGGGCGTAGATAGTGCCGCGGCCTCCCAAGCCTTCCCGGATGATATGGAACTTCTCGCCCAGATCTTTCTGGAGCACTTCTGTCCAACGGTGCTCTGCGTCAAAACACTCCGAGGGCTTGCTTTCGTCCACAACCCAACGGCCAATTGTGCCCCAGGTGTTGGAGTCGCCATAACATAGAATATTGATTTTTTCGCTCATCATTTATTCCTCCTCTTTAAAAAGCTGAGTGCCATAATCTGCCAAAACTTTCTGGATCTTATGATAATCCAGTGCTCTGGGTTGGCAGCCTTCCAGAGCAGACAGGGCGGCGGCAATACCGGCAGCCTGTCCGGTCGCCATCGCCACGCCCATCACCCGGTAAGATGCGTGGGCCCGGTGCGTGCCGGAAATATTCCGGCCGGACAGCAACAGACCGTCCACTTCCATAGGAACCAAGCTGCGGTAAGGAATGTCGTAGGGCGTTGCAGGCTGTGCCCGTTTCTCCGCCTGCCCGCCGCCGGTGGGATTGTGGATATCGATCAGGAACCAGGCCTTATGTACCACCACATCCTCGTGCCGCACGCCGGTCTCCACATCGCTGTCAGAGATCACATACTCGCCGATGAAGCGGCGGGTCTCACGGACACCCAAAGTAGTAGCCGTAGACTTCAGGCGACAGTTTTCAAAACCGGGAGCCACTTTCCGCAAAAAAGCCATAATGGGCGCGATCTGCTCACGAAGCAAGTAATCAGACTCCACATTGCCTTCCACAGTCAAGGTGTTTCTGCCATTGACCTGGGTGGCATTGATGTTCCGCTCCCCTTTGTTGATGGTCCGGTGGATCCGGACGATGCTGACATTCTCCGGCAGCTCACCGGCGGCGCAGGCATCCTTACAAACCTGGCTGTAGGCTCTGCCGTCAGGCAGCTTGATGGGATCACTGCCGCCGGCAACGGCAAAATCATAGGTTTCGTCGATATTATCCACGGTAAATTCCAGGGTTACAGGCTGGCACTTGCCGTCCGCACGACCCACTTCAAAGGGCGCACCTGCCAAAGCGGCAACAAATCCGTCGCCGGTGGAATCCACAACCACTTTTGCTTTCAGCGCCGTAATGCCGGTGGGTGTGCAAATCTGCACGCCGGCAATGCAGTTGCCTTCTTTCACAACACCAACCACGGGGGTAGACAAATAAACATACACGCCGTTTTCCAGGCACAGCTTCAGCAGGCGGTGCTTGGCCTCCTCCAAATCGATGCCGATCTCATCGCCGTTACGGGTTTTGGTGCGGCGGATATTCTCATGACCGGCTTCCAACATTTCCACGATCTCATTGTACATTGTTCTGCCCTCAGCGCGCCCCAAAATAGGCTGCACCTGACCGGCGGTCAGCATACCTCCCAAAATACCATAGCGCTCGACCAACGCGGTCTTCGCTCCCTGACGGGCTGCGGAAACGGCAGCTGCAACACCGGCAGGACCGCCGCCGGCAACGATCACATCATACTCGCTGGGATATCTTTCCTGAAATTGCTTCATATAGGCTCTCCTCCACATCAGTTTTTGTTATAAAAGTTGTAATGCCGCCTGTTTTTTCTGTTAAAATCGTTTTTGGAGCGTTTTAATTATTCTGATAATACAACACCGATCCTACAGGACAACTGCAGCGATGATCGGCGTTGGAACAAAAACAGGTCTATTTTCGGGGGAATGTACTCACAAACTCCCAATTGTGATTAGTATACTTCACTTTTTTCCCTATGTCAATACCGCCCGCGGATAAAAAAGAGCCGCCTGACAGGCGGCTCTTCGTATTTATTCACTTTGGGCTTTCAGCCTGGTCATAACGGCATTTTCTCCCCTGCCGAAATAATCGTGGAGTAAGGAATACTCCTGATACAGCGCCTCGTAAGCTTCCTGATTTTCCGCATTTGGTAAATACAGCCGCGTCTGCCGACTGCCCATCCGATCGGCTGCCGCAAAGATATCCCCTTCCCCCGCAGCCGCCGCGGCATAGATCGCCGAGCCCAAGGCAGGCGCTTGGGTACAAAGACTTACCCGAAGAGGCTTGCGAAGAACATCAGCGTACATCTGCATCATAAAGGGATTCTTGCAGGCAATACCTCCGCAGGCAACGATTTCCCGGATGGGTACCTGCTTTTTCTCATAGGCTTCCACCACTTTCCGGGCGCCAAAGGCTGTTGCCTCCAGCATTGCGCGATAAATATGCTCCGGCTTTGTTTTCAGCGTCAAGCCCAAGAACATACCACTCAGACGACTGGTCATCAACACCGATTTATTTCCATTGAACCAGTCCAGTGCCAAAAGTCCAGTTTCGCCGGGCTTCAGAGGCTGCGCCAATTCTGTCAAATAGCTGTGCATGGAAATTCCCCGTTCCCTGGCCGCGGCCGCATAACTTCCCGGCACGCAGGTATCCACAAACCACTGGAATCCGTCGCCTACGCTGGCCTGACCGGAGGCATATCCCCACAATCCGGGCATCATTGCGTCCGGGATGCAGGCAGTCACACCCTCTACCAACGGAGCATCCTCGCTCAACAGGAGGATTGCTGTGGAAGTTCCCACAACCATCATCATTTTTCCGGCTTCGCAAATACCCAATCCCGGCATTCCGGCATAGGCATCCATCTGAAAAGCGGACACCGCGATGCCAGGACAGAGTCCCAGCTTTTCTGCCATTGCCGGGCAAAGCCTGCCTGCCAATTCTCCCGGCAGGCAAACGGTCCTTTCCGGGAAATGATCCATCAGCTTTTTTCGGGGCAAATCTGCTAGTTCCGGATCAATGGCCGCAAAAAAGCGGTCATCGGGATAGCCCTGTTTGGGACTCCAAAAGGCCTTTGCTGCAGCCGCGCTGGCGCTGAACGCCGGTTTCCCTGCCAGCAGAGAAACCAAATAGTCACCGACCTCAATAATGCAGTCCGCGGCATCAAAAATTTCCCGGTCCTCTTGGAAGATCTGGATCACCTTCGCCAGCAGGCACTCTTGGGAGATCATACCGCCATACCAGTCGAGGTATGGTCTTTCCTGCTCCCGGCAAACCTGAGCCAGCTGCTCCGCCTGGGGCCGGGCGGCGTGATGCTTCCACAGCTTCAGCCAGGCGTGGGGTCGGTGAGCGTATCGAGCATCCTTACACAGCGGGCGAAAATCCGCATCCAGCGGCAGCGGTGTGCTGGCTGTAGCATCCAGTCCGATGCCAATGATCTGCTTTGGCTCCACGCCGGACTGCTTCAGCAGAGAATCCACCACAAAATACAAGGTCTCCAAATAATCATCCGGATCCTGCAGTACCCATTCGCTTTTCAGCGGCGTTCCGTCCGGCAGTGTTTCCAGCAGTCCGTGGGGATAGTCCATCACCGCTTCCGCTTCAACGCCGCCGTTTTGGACATTCACCAACACACCCCGGGCAGAAAGAGAGCCATAGTCAATACCAATGGTGTAACAATTAGTCATCATAGGTTTCATACTCCGACTTTTTCTTCTTCTTTTCCTTTACAACGCCCTGTTCTTTATTGATGATCCGGTTAAGAAGCGCTTCCTGGAAGAACAGCAGGAAGGGTGTTATCGGCAGCGCCATAAGCATTGCCAGCCAATAGCAGAAAATGTGCGCCGCATTGATCAACAGCACCAAAATTGCCGTAGGCGGATACTTGGTGATCAGATACAGAGCATTGCGCAGCGCCTGCTTCCAGGTGACCATATACCGGGAAACAATCGCAAAGGTATAGGTAAACATCAAGATGTAGAAACCTGTAAAGAAAACGGTAATACCTTCCATAAAGGACAAAAAGCCATCGGCTTTGGGATAGTTGATACAAGCGAGCAAGTCGCCCACCAGCACCAACAGTGCCAACAGGAAGATCAGCCAAATTTTCGTGGTCTGCTTGAATTCACTTATGAATGTACCAGTGTATTTTTTCCACACACCGCCACAAGTGTCGTTGCAGATCGACATAATGGTAGCATGCATTGCTGTAGCAGCCGCGCCAATCGTAATAATCGGCAGGCAGGAGAGTACAAACATCACAGAGGTGACCAGTACATCCCACGCTTTGCTTAAAAAATTTAGGATAGGACTGTCAAGATTGATACGCATAAAAATTCTCCATTCTTAGGGATAGGAACTGTAGATCTCGCGTTATACGCAAAGGTTCGAAAGAAAACCGCTGCTGCCGTGGGGCAGCAGCGGTAAAATATGTAGCTTAGCCCTTAACACCGGAGGTAGCAATACCTTCGATAAAGACGCTCTGACAGCAAGCAAAGATGATCAGGGTAGGAACAATAGCGCTGGTAGAAGCGGCCATTGCCAGGTCAGGACGGTTTGCATCCACCTGCAGTGTGTTCTGAACGGCCAAAGCAACTGTCGTCAGCTTCGGCTTAACCAAGAAGATCAGCGGTTGCAGATATTCGTTCCAAACAGAAACGAAGGTCAGAACAGTCTGGGAAACCAGAGCGGACTTGGTCAGAGGCAACAGGATCTGCATAAAGATACGGGGGTGACCCGCACCATCGATCTTCGCAGCTTCCATCAGGTCATTGGGCAGGCCCATATAGAACTGACGCAGCAGGAAGATAGCACTGGGAGCAAACCAGTGAGGCAGAATAACCGCAAACAGATTGTTGTAAAGGCCAATCTTGTTGTAAATGTAGAACTTAGGAATCAAGGTAACTTCGCCGGGAATCATCATTGTGGACAGGAACAGCATAAAAACAAAGCCACTGCCCTTAAACTTGATCTTAGCAAATGCGTAAGCGGCCAAGGAAGAGAAAACCAGGCTGATGGGAATAGACCACAGAATGATCTGGATACTATTTTTATAGCCGGTGGTCATAGTGACGACTTTGGAATCAGAATTGCCAAGCCAAACTTCCTTATAGTTGTCCCATCTGGGATTGTCTGGAATCAGGTCCAAACCGGGATTCATAATCTCAGCGGGGGTCTTCAAGGATGAAGATATCATCCAAAACAGCGGAATCAAGAACAAAATGCCAATGATAAAGAAGATAATGGTTTTAATGAGCTTGGCCAAAAATTCTCTCTTATGATAACCAATTTTCATAATTGTTTCCTCCCTATCTTAGTAATGGACCCATTTCTTTTGGCCCCAGAAGTTGACGGCAGTAACGACCAGGATCATCAAGAACAGAAGCATAGACATTGCCGAGCCGCCACCAAAGTCATATGGTGCCTTAAATGCAGTTGTGTAAATTTCTACCACCAAGGATCTGTTGGACTTCATAGAAGTACCCAAGGTCAGAATGTTAACAGAACCGAAGATCTTAAACACAGCCATCATTCTGGTGATAAACAGATAGAAGATGGTGGGAGAGATCATCGGCAGGGTGATGCTGATGAACCGACGCAGGCCGCCTGCACCATCGATCTTAGCCGCCTCATACAGGCTGGTGGGAACATTCTGCATAGCTGCTGTAAACAGAATCAGCTGATAGCCGATGGAGCTCCAGACAGACAGCAAAATAACAGGAATCTTGGTATACTTGTCATTAACAGACCAGTTAATGGGCTCTTTGATAATATGCAGTGACTGTAAGGCCTGGTTGATCAAGCCGCTGGAACTGAACAGTTCTCTAAACACAGCACCGATTGCAACCAGAGAACAGATGTAGGGCATAAAGAACATCATACGAAGTGCCTTTTTGCCAAAAATTCTGCCATTCATACAATAGGCGAACACCAGAGACATAACAATGGATATCGGCACAATCGTTACAACATAAACGAGCGTATTCTTCAGGGATCGGCCAAAGGTGTTAACTCCCGTGAAGATGTCATAAAAGTGCTGGAAGCCAACAAATTTGGGATAGTCTCCGGCCTTCAGGAAGTTCCAGTCCAAGAAGGAAACGGCAATACTAATGAAGAACGGAATCAAGGTCAGTGACAAGAACATAACCAAGGCAGGTGTAACAAAACACCAACCGGCAATGTTCTCCGATCGTTGCAGACGGTTTACGTTTTTTCTCATACAGTTATAACCTCTTTTCTTGAATCATAGCCAGTAACCAGGGTGATGTTGGCTCCCCGCTGCAGGCTGAGTTCACAAATCATTTTGCCGATAACCGGCGTTTTTTGGGTAACGGATAGATTCGTTTCCCTTATCTATCAGCAGAAATTTCTGCTAACATATGAAATTACAGATATGCGCCGTTGGCTTTCAGTTCCTCGCGCAGTTCCTGAGCATCCACCTGGCGGATGGTACAGCCTTTTTTTACTGCCATAGCCGCAGCCGTTCCGGAAGCCTGTCCCATTGCCATACAGGGAGGCATCACGCGGATGGCGCCGGCAGCGGTGGAATCCGCGCTGACATTTCGTCCGGCCAGCAGCAGGTTTTTCAGTCCCTTTGCAATCAGGCTGCGGTAGGGAACGCCGTAGTAATCGCCGCTAATGGGAGTATACTCGTTACTTGCCGGGCCAAACCGGCCGTGGACATCCACGGAGTTGGCTGCCAAAAGGATGCTGTCCTCAGGGACTTTGCAATTCAGCAGGTCGTCAGCTAAAAGACGATACTCACCGGCGATATGACGACTTTCACGGATACCCACGTGGGATCCGGATGCCTTGATTTTGGCATTTTCACAACCGGGAATATATTTGCGGATCATATTGAAGATCATCTGCACCTGCTTGCGGCCCTCAATTTCAGCCTTGGTCAAACTGTCGGGATCCGTAGCATCAATACCGACGATGCGAGAAACATTAACGCACCACTCATCCGGCTTGGGCATACGGAACAGGCCCAGGGAAACACGGTTAAAGGGTTTACCATCCACTTCCCAATCGCCATTGGCCTTGGCCTCTGCCACACGCCAGTGGAAAGAGCGGTAGTTAATGCCGTCCTTACGGAAGAAATTATCAATGTTTGCCTGAATATCAGCATTCATCAGGTCTTCATTGCAGTTACAGATGTGGAAGAACATCGTAACAGGCTGCATCAAGCCCAGCTCCTCGTTGCCCCATTCAAAAGCCACGCCGCTGCGGGCGGCAACATCACCGTCGCCGGTGCAGTCGATAAACACTTTGCCGCGAATCAGGTCAATTCCCCGTTTGGAGTTAACCAGAATGCCGCTCAGCATATCATCTTCCACGACTGCCTGCAGGAAATTGGTGTGATACATAATGCGGACACCGGCTTCGGTAAGCATCTCGTCCATCACCAGCTTCAGACCTTCCGGTTCAAAGGGAGTTACGTGGTCATGGCCAATCTTGATCCAGGAAGAAAAGCCGGAGGGCTGGCGAACATCCTTCGGATGCAGGGCAACGCCCTTTTCTACCATACGATCCACGATCTCCTCAAACAGGCCACGGATGATCATTGTTTCACCCTTGCTGTCGTAGCAGGTCATAAACGGGCCCACAAGGCCACGGGTCGCCATACCGCCGCAGAATCCACCCTGCTCAACAAGAAGGACATCCACGCCCTGTCTCGCCGCCGCAATTGCCGCGCACATACCGGCAGGGCCGCCGCCGACGACAACGACATCGGCATACAAGCCTTGGCGAACCTCGCCAAAATCAAAATCTTTCATCATTACCTCCCACGGTCTTATCTTTCTTTTACACTGTCACGCCGCACAAGATAGGGGCGAACAGAATTGATCTCTACTCGCTTGTCCGGGTTTTGGATCCGGGCGATCAAACATTGAGCCGCCCGATACCCCAGATCTTCTTTTCGGATATTCACACAGGTCAACGCCGGTGTGGCATAGCCGCAAAGGGAGGAATCTTCATAAGCAACAACCGACACCTGATCCGGCACACGCACATTCTGTTCGTACAGATATGCCAACACACCCGCCGCACTTTGACCGTTTGCACACACAACCGCATCCGGACGGTTTCCCGCTTCCCAAAAATGCTTGAATGCCTGATGCGCGCTGGCGCCGCTATTGTTTGGGCTGGTAATGTTCCATTCAGGATCAAAGGAAACACAATGATCGGCCATAGCTGCAAGGCAGCCTTCAAGCCGCTGATTGTGGGAACGGAGGTTATCAGGACAGTTCATCAGTGCTATCTTCTGATGACCGGTTTCCAGCAATTCCCGGACCAGCAGTTCCGTTCCCTCTACCGTGTCGGCATAAATGGAGTCGACACCTTCTTCAAAGCTGCCCACACCCACCATCACAAAGGGGATTCCGGTGCGTTTCATATTTTCAACAAACCGGTCGCTGTACGGAACGCCCACAACAAAGGCACCGTCCACCCGTTTTTCCAGAATTACCCGGGGCAAAGCCTCCGGCTGTGCCACAGAGCAAAACCGTTCTGTGATAATGCCGTAATTCGTGCCGGTAAGACCGGCCTGGATACCGTTGCTGATATTGAAAGAGCAAAGGCCTACATGCTGATCGTTGCCATAGGAAATATGGGTGGTGTCGGGCATATAGTCCTGCATAACGATCACCGCCAGGTTATTGGTCACCCGGGCACTCAAGCCGCGGGCGTTGCCATTGGGGTGATAGTTCATTTCGGCGATCACACTTTCCACCAACAGCCGGGTGGATTCTTTCACCTTCGGACTGTTGTTGATCACCAGGGAAACGGTGCTTCTGGAGACACCGGCGCGTCTTGCCACATCGTCTATGGTTGCCACGCCAATCCTCCTTTTGAAGCATTCTGCTCCCGCAAAAAAATGAAAAAGCACTGACGCATATATGCCTTATGGATACAATGCGCCTTATATTTTCATACATATAAAGTATAATCTTTTCGCGTCCGCTTGTCAACATTTCCACCCTCTGCCATTCCCACAAATTATTTTTCTATTTTTTGTGAACAATGCACAATTCGAGGCAGTCAGAATTGGTGCTTTGGCATATTCCTCTCTTGATTTTGTGCTGATTTTTTCCACTTTTTTAACTTGTTTTGCGTAAAAAACCCGCCCGGGCAGAGAAAACTGCACCGGGCGGAGCTTTTTGTCATTTGATTGTGCTGTACAGCCGATAATACAGGACCATAAACACCGCAGAGATCGCAAGAGTGACCAATCCGGCGATGAACAGGAAGCCATACCCTTTCACACGGTTTTCCCGTTTCCGCTCAATATAGTCCACGTATTTTTCTTCGTTGGCTCTGCCGCCGGGAATCAATGCCCGAATGGCCGCGCCGGCCGCGTAGGAAACGCCATCGAAGAAGCCTGTGGTGGATACCCACATCAGGCAGCCAGCCATCACAAGGATCACGCCGGGAATTGTAAACGCGTCGGAAAGCATCAGGTACTGGTCCACCAGGTCTGCGCCGCTAAAGGGACGCTGATCAATATAAAACCAAGCCAAAAGACCGACAAACGCACAACAGCAGCCGTACTTTACCAGCAGGGTCTTCAGCCGCTTGCTCACAGGCCCAGCTCCTTCTTGTACTTCTGCTCTTCTGCATCGTTGCAGTAGACAAAGTGACCGGGCAGGATCTCACGCATAGTGGGCTTATCCACAGAATAGTCGTGCTCGGCCAGGGAGTTATACACGATTCTCTGGCGATTCTTTTCAGACCGGGGATCCGGCAGAGGAATTGCGGAGAGCAAACTTCTGGTATACGGATGCATCGGGTGGGCAAACAGCTCCTCAGAGGAAGCCAACTCCACCATCTTGCCGAAGTACATAACGCCGATCCGGTCGGAGAAGTACTTAACAACAGACAGGTCATGGGCAATGAACAGAATGGTCAGGCCCAGCTTCTCGCGAAGCTCATTGAGCAGGTTGATGACCTGTGCCTGAATGGAAACGTCCAGCGCGGAGATGGGCTCGTCGGCAATCAGCAGCTCCGGACGCATAATCACGCTGCGGGCGATGCCGATACGCTGACGCTGACCGCCGGAGAACTCGTGGGGATAACGGCCTGCGTGTTCACGGACCAGGCCAACCAGCTCCAGGATCTCATAGACCTTCTCGTCAATGTATTCCTTATCCTTAATACCGTTGATAACCAGACCTTCAGAGATGATCTCCTTAACGGTCATTCGGGGGTTCAGAGATGCGATGGGGTCCTGGAAGATCATCTGGATCTGGGTGATCAGCTTGGTCTTCTTGGCAACGTGCAGCTCTGTCTTGTACTGCTTGACAAGCTTTTTCTTTTCTTCACCGTCAGCAGCAGCGATCTTAGGCTCATACTCCGCCTTCAGCTTTGCCACCAGAGTCTTTGCATACTCGCGGTCAGAATACTTGTGGTCAAAGTCGGCCTTTTCGATCTCCTGCTTCAGCTCCTGAATGCGATTCTTTGCATTCAGTATCCGCTCTTGAGCGTCGGCAGGCTTTGTCTTCTGCAGTTCCTTGATCAGTTTCTTCTGCAGACGGATTTCTTTCCGGTAAGACAAGGTGCCTGCACAGATACGCTGGCCCTTAAAGTAGATGCTGCCGGAGGTGATATCATAGATCTTAATGACACTGCGGCCGGTTGTGGTCTTGCCACAGCCGGACTCGCCGACCAGGCCGAAAACCTCACCCTTCTTGACATCAAAGCTGACATCGTCTACCGCCTTGGTGGGACCGAAGTACTGGCAAAGATTTTCTACCTTCAGCAGAGTTTCTGCATTGTTGAAATTACTCATTTGCTGCACCTCCTGCCTTCTTCATCATTCTGGCGATACGGTCAGTAATGACCTTGGGCACTTCCACCTTGGGTGCATCGGGATGCAGCAGCCAAGTTGCGGCCTTGTGCGTCTCGGAAATATCAAACATCGGGGGCTGCATCTCGAAATCGATCTGCATCGCGTACTTATTCCGGTCCGCAAAGGCATCGCCTTCCGGCGGATAGATCATATTGGGAGGCGTGCCGGGGATGGCGTCCAGCTTTTCCTTGGTGTCCAGATCGGGCATAGAGGAAAGCAGAGCCCAAGTATAAGGATGTCTGGGATCGTAGAACACATCATCAGCAGTGCCGTACTCCACGATCTTGCCGGCGTACATAACAGCAATGTCGTCTGCCATATTGGCAACGACGCCCAGGTCGTGGGTAATGAAAATAACGGACAGATTGCGCTCCACCTTCAACCGGTTGATCAGCTCCAGGATCTGGGACTGAATGGTCACATCCAAAGCGGTAGTGGGCTCGTCACAGATCAGGATCTCAGGGTCTGCTGCCAAAGCAATGGCGATAACGATACGCTGACGCATACCGCCGGAGAACTCAAAGGGATACTGATAGTAACGCATACGGGGCTCAGCAATACCGACCTCTTCCATCAGCTTGATGGCCTTTTCCTTTGCCATACTGCGGGTCACATTGTACACCGCCTTGGATGCCTTCTCCTTAAAGAAGTCAATGATGGCAACACCGCGGGCATTGTGGTCCACGTTTTCAGAATTTGCGATCTGACGCTCATAGCTGGATTCCAAATAGCAGATAATCTTAACGATATTTTCCTTCAGCTCTTTCAGGTCGTATACCTGCTTGGGAACCACCTTCCAGTCCACCGTCTTGCCGCGGGCGATCAGCTTTTCGCGCTTCTTTGTCTGTTTGGCGTAGCGGGCTTCTTCCTTGGGATTGCGCTTTACGCAGTTAAAATACCGCTCGATAGCATTGAAAATGCTGGATTCGAAAGTATATGCCACGCTATCCTTGTTCATTTCCAGTCGGTCAATGGAAGCATTGACCTGCTTGCACAGTTCCTTGGCATACTTCATAGCCTCAGCCTTTTTGAAATCGCCGACGAAGTATTCCTTGGCTTCCTGCAATTTAGGCAGCAATGCCTTCTTTGCTTTCAGCGCAGTGCTGAAGGAATGCTCCACGCCCTTGGTTTCCAGTGCAATAAACTCCTGCATAAAATTCTCGTCCAGATATTTCAGGGCCATCTCATTGAGCTGATCCACATCCATCTTGGTCAGATCTTCTTCAGGGTTCTGCAGCGTGTAGAAGCCGATACGGAAGAAATCGGGACGGGTCCGCGCCTGCATAGTATCAAACAGCACAACCAGCTTCTGCAGTACGGAGATAATGCTTTCAGGCAACTGCTCCATACCCTTGCGGTACTCCGCGCTGGCAGCACTCAGCTCTGCGGACAAAGCGCTGAGCTGATCGGCATATTCTGCCACCAGATAAGGGTCGGTGATCTTCTTAAGCTGAGAAACATACTGCTTCAGGTTTGCCTTTACATCCAGCTTGCCCTTCTTTTCTGCACGGAACAGGAAGTCCCGAATGGAGGCTTCCATATCCTCTGTAACTGTCAAGGATGTATTGTAGCTGTTTTCCAGCTCATTTGCCTTGATGCAGAACTTGTCGAAGAGCGCGCACATTTCTTTTACCTTGGCTTCGTCACCGGTGGCTTCGGCAATGCTCTTGCGCAGCAACTCCAAAACAGTGTTGAACTCTGCCTTCGCTTCCTTACGGCTGGTCTTGTTCTTCAGCAGCATTGCTTCGGTGATCTGCTTGCCGATCTTAACAATGGGGTTCAGGCTGGACAGAGGGTCCTGAAAGATCATAGAGATCTCGTCACCGCGGATCTTGCACATTTCCTCCTCGGAGATCTTCAGAAGGTCTTTACCGTCATAAATGATCTCGCCGCCCTCGACAATGGAGTTGCCTGCCAGAATGCCCAAAACCGCCTTGGAGGTAACGGACTTACCAGAGCCGGATTCGCCCACGATAGCAAGTGTCTTGCCCTTTTTCAGGTCAAAGGAAATATCCCGGACAGCCTTCAGCGTACCGCTGGAGGTACGGAAGGAGATTTTTAAGTTTTTAACTTCGAGAATCTTTTCCATAATTTATTCCTCCACGCCACGCAGCGACGGATTGAACGCGTCACGCAGGCCATTGCCAAACAGGTTGAAGCTGATCATCAACAAGGAAATGATCAACGCGGGGTACAGCATCAGGTGCGGGAAGGTCTGCCAGTTGCCCTCTGCCTCAGACAGCAGAGTGCCCAGGCTGGTACCGGAAGCGCCGCCCAACTGCACGATACCCAGGTAGGACAGCATACTCTCCGTCATCATCGCGCTGGGAATTGCCAGAGCAGAGGAGGTAATGATGGTGCCCAATGTGTTGGGGAAAATGTGCTTCCAAATAATACGGCGGTCGCGGGCACCCAGGGTGCGGGCAGCCATAACATACTCCTGATTCTTAAAGCGGTAGAACTGGGTACGAACACGGTAAGCCGTACCGATCCAACCGGTAAGCACATAGGCAAACAGCAGGCAGACCACTGCGCCCATATTACCGGGCAGCAGCATCGTCAGCTTATCCTTCAGATGGAGCTGGAACAGCGTGGCCACGATGATAAACGGAACGCCGTTCAGAATGTCCGAAACACGCTCCAAAACCAGATCGATTACGCCGCCGTAGTAGCCTTCCACAGCGCCATACATAGTGCCCAGAATGAAGTTGATGACACAGACAAACACAGCAATCATCAGAGACAGCTTAATGCCGTCTGCCAGACGCAGAGCCATATCATAACCCTGAGACTCCGTGCCCATAAAGTAGTTGGGCTCAAAGCCGTACAGATACTGATAGTAGTTGTAGTACAGCACACGGATTTTCAGTTCTGCGGTTTCAAAGGTACCGCCGCCACTGTATTCGTAGTAGATTACATTGCCGTCAGCATCTCTCTTGTAGTTGTCTTCCAGCACCATATTCGTGCTGTAAGCGATGTCAGTATAGCTGCCGTCAGCATTAACGGTCACCGGCCGGCCGGGGTTATTATCCCGCACCTTGTACCAGTTGTTGGCATCAGCAGCATTTGCGTTCCACTCATTGTTCTGGATCAAAGGATACAGAACCTGCAGACCGGTCTCTTCTTCCCAATCCAGGATACTCTGCAGTTTGCTCTGCTCAATGGTGGTGTAGATAAAGCCTTCCTCCAGGTAGGTATCTACCCGCACGCCATACTGCGTAACAGGCTGCCGCTTATAGTTCAGTGTTTCTTTCACACTGGTGATCTTGATAATGGGCTGGCAGTAATCCGCCATACCCTCGTCGGCAGTAACAGCAGTACCGTCACCGTTGGAAGCGCCAATGCCGATGGACATCAGACGGATCAGCTCCGCTTCGGAAACGGTCCTGTTCACGCCGCCATCAAAAATGCCCAGATTATTCCGCAGCCAAACAACACGGCCAGGCTTTTGGGCATACTGGTTGACCATAAAGGACTTATCGTGGGTGGTAACCAGCAGTGGGGTCAGAAATGCGTACAAAACAACAACGATGATAATAATTGCTGCCACAACAGAGGCCTTGTTTTTCCGGAAACGGATCCAGGCATCCTTGAAATAGCCAATGGGCTTATCTTCAAACTTCTTATCGGAAATGCGCTCGCCCTCATGGATAAAAGCAAACTTTTCCTTGGGAATGTGTGTATATTTCTCAGCCATATTACTTCTCTCCCATTCTGATCCGGGGATCGATAAAGCCGTAACTGATATCCACGAGGATACCGGCCAGCAGACCGATCAGGGTGTAGAAGACCGTATCAACCATAAACACATCATAGTCTCTCTGGAACACGGACTGCATATACAGGCCGCCAACGCCGGGGATGGAGAAGATCTGCTCAATAACCAGAGAGCCGCCCAGAATGCCGACAAAGGACGAAATAATGGTGGGCAAAATGGGCACCATTGCGTTTTTCAGCGCGTGGCGGGAGGTTGCCTGGCTGCGGGTTAGACCCTTGGTTCGGGCAAGGAGCATATAGTCGGAGGTCAGCGTTTCCGTCAGCTCCGCACGGGTGAAACGGGTCAAACCTGCGATGGTACCGAAAGACAGCGCCAGAACGGGCATAATCATACTCTTGGTCATAGCCATACTGAACCAGCTGCCGCCGGCTTCATCCAGCGCCAAAACTGTGGGCCGGTCGAACCATCCCAGCTTAAAGAACAGGAAATACTGCACCAGGAACGCATAAACGTAGCTGGGCACAGAAACAAAGATCATAACGGAGGTGCTGATCACCTGATCCTGCCACTTGTTTTTCTTGATAGCGGCATAGATGCCCAGCATAATGCCGATGGGAATCGAAAACAGCAGAGAATAAATGTTAACCAGCACGGTGGGCAGCAGGCGGGAAGTCAGCAGATTCCACGCAGGCTCCATATAGTCAATATACCAGGAAGTACCGAAGTCCCACTTGGTAAAAATATTGGTCAGGTAAATCTTGTACTGCTCCAGCAAGGGTTTATTATAACCCAATGCCTCCCAGCGCATCTTAACGATCTCCTGCTGAGCTATTGTGCCATCCGGCAGGGTACGGGGGAGAATACGGACCAGCATAAAGCAAACAGTGACGATGACAAAAAGAACAAACAGCATCAGCAGAATTCTTTTTGCAACGTATTTTGCCATTCTCATAAGCATAGTCTCCTTTTCTTAAATCGTTTTTGGAAAAGCTGCTGTTCTTCGCTACGGGTCGCATCGCTTTGCGATCCAAAGCGAAAAACAGTAGCAGAATAACAAAATTGATTGCGTGCGCAACTTTTTTGCCATAAGGCAGGACATTGCGAACCGCCCAAAGCAGTCCGCAATGCAATACTTTCTGTATGCATAATGCCATTCAAGCCAGGAGGGGCGTGAGCCCCTCCTGGCTGATGGGACTAATTAGATAACGCGGTTACAACCTAAGGATTAGGTGTAGTTCAGGGTGCCGCCCTGATCCTTAACGAACTTGGTCCACTGGGAGTCAGTGTAGTTGTACTTCAGCAGACGCAGACCACCGAAGCCGTACATAATGTTGTAGTTCTCGGTGTAGTAGCTCATCTTGTAGGACAGCATAGAGCAAGCGGTGGTGGTGCAGACGGGGATGCAGTGATACAGCTTGATGTAGTTCTCCTCGATTGCAGCCAGAACCTGCAGCTTGGTCTCGTTGGAAGCGTTAGCATACTTGCCGGAGCCAGTCATAGAGGTGGACCAATTCTGCCAAGTCATAGTGACTTCCTCACCGTTGATGGTCAGAGTCAGAGTCTCAGTAGCGGGATCCCAGCAGCCAGCCTCGTGGATGGAGGTGTAGTCGGGGTCACAGTAAACACGGAACATGGTGAACGGATAGAATGCAGCGCCGCCCCATGCGCCCCAGCCGATGGCGTAAACGCCGCTGGCAACGTCAGCATAACGGGTAGACAGGTTATCAACACCAACCAGCTCGATGGTGCCGAAGCCGGAGCCTTCCAGAGCCTCGTTGATGTACTGGTTCAGCAGAGCAATCTGCTGGTTGTCGGTGGAGTCCAGAGAGCCAGCCTTCCATGCCACCTTGATGACGATGTTCTGGCCAGCGGTATACAGACCTGCGTCAACCAGTTCCTGGCAAGCCTCAGCCATCAGAGCCTTAGCCTCGGTCATGTTACGGCCGGTAACGGACTCGTAAGCAGCCTGCAGGTCAGCGTAGGGAGTGCCCTCGCCGTAAGAAATGCCGTAGATGTTACAAACAGCCTGCATAGCCTCTTCGGTGTTACGGTAGATGGAAGCAGGATCGTTGTAAACGTCATAGAAGTACAGGGAGTTGATCAGGGAGTATGCAGCCTTGTAGCCTGCAGTAGCGGTAACGAAGTTGGAACGGTCCAGAGCCAGGGACATAGCCTGACGGAACTTGTAGTTGGACAGGACAACAGAGTTGGTGTTGCCTTCCTTATCCATGTTCTGCAGAGCCTCCAGGTTGTGGTTGAAGAACAGACGCATAGTGTAGGTCTCGTCGACCTGGTACAGCTGATCAGAGGTGGAGTACTGAACAACTTCCTCAGCGGGAGGTGCCCAATCGTCCAGCTGGCCCTTCAGGAAGGACTGCTTTGCGGCATCGTCGGTCATAACGTCGATGATAACTCTCTGAGTCAGGTACTGGGGCTGCTTAGCACCGTCAACCTCGAAGAAGGTGGTAGAAGTCAGGTTGCCGTTCTCGTCCTTGGTGTATTCCCAGTAGTTCTCGTTCTGAACGAAGACCATCTGCTTGGCATCCTGCAGAGACTTCATCTTGTAGGGGCCGTAGGACATAGTGGTCTTCAGGGAGGTGCCGTAAGTGGAAGTGGTCAGCTCACCGTCGGTGTTCTTGCACTCTTCGTACAGCTTCTCGTAAACCAGCCAGTTGCTGGTGCAAGAGGTCAGGAAGTAGTAGTAGCTGTAGTAAGCCTTGCAGACATAGCGGATGGTGTAGTCGTCAACCTTGTACAGACCAACCTGGTCGAAGGACCACTCGCCGTACTGCTGTTCGTACAGCACGTAGAAGGGAGCGCAGCTCTCATCTTCGTAGCCCCAGTCAGCCACATTGATAGCTGTGCACAGGTAAGTCCAGTTCTCATCGGTCAGAGGAACACAGCCGTTCTCGTCAGCCTGATTCAGCAGAGCGGTGAAAGCAGTCTCGTCGAAGCAACCGTAAGCTGCCCAGTAGTCGTTCATGGAGTAGCCGCCCAGATAATCCAGAGCGCCGGAAACACAGATCCAAGCGCTCAGGCCGTCAGCGGTCTTGTAAACGCCGTCGTCGCCCTTGACCAGATCGGTCAGCGCAGTGATTGCACCGGAGCTGTAGTTATCCATAACAGCGATGGAGCCCTGATAGAAGTACTCTGCTGCACCAGCGATAGCAGATTCGCCGGAGTAGTAGTTGTTAGCGCGGTAGTTCTTCATAGTGGGATCCAGGAAAGCCTTCATGGAGTAGATGTAAGTATCGGCGTTGATCAGAGTGCCGTCTTCCCACTTCATCTCGGGACGCAGCTTGATCTCGTAGACGTAGCCTTCGGTGGCGTCGGTCTCTTCACAGCCGTACTTGACCAGGTCATCCTGATGGTCAGCGGTAACGTCCTTGATGTCGGAAGCGGCAACAAAGATCCACTGATACTCACCGGTGGTGGAGTCCTTAATGGTCATATCAGCCAGAGGGGTTTCGATGTAAGACATAATGCCGCTGTCAGCATTTGTCTCCCAAGTGTGAGGGTTCCAGTTGGTACCCAGAGCAGAGGTATAGGATCTGTAGGTGTAATCGTACTTGTCTTCAGCCTTCTTGCAGCCAGCAAACATAGAAACGACCATCAGCACAGCCAAAACCAGAGCCAAAGTCTTTTTCATATTTTTTCCTCCTTTAATTCTTTATTCGGGGCCGGATTTCTTGTTTGTTTCCACGCCGCGGATAAATGTAGTTACATTCTACTATCATTATAGGGAAAAGTCAAACATTTTTTGCATTTTTATGCAAACAATTTAATTTTTTTATGCTTTTAGTGGCACTTTTGGTACTTTTGACTAAAAGAAGACTTGCCCCAACTTGTATCGTCCCAAATAAACATTTGTCTGTGCATCGCAACACAAAATGTGAATTATTTCCCTGTCAAGTTCAATTTTTGCGTTTTTTGCGGTTTTTGTCCGCGATTGGGAAACACTCCCCTCTGTTAGGATGCTAATTTTTTGAATTCTTATGCTAAAATGCACAAATATTATCCACCTGCCCCGTCTGCACCCACGAAACGGAAACAATATATATTATATAATGTATATGTACTTTTAATACTTCAAATATTTCTGCAGTCGCTGCTCTGCCCGGTGGAGCGTCCGGCAGACAGAGCTTTTGTTAATGCCCTGCTCCCGGGCGATTTCCGGGATCGTCAGTTGCCGAAAATAGTAATCCGTCAGCACCTGCCGCTGCTTTGGGGTCAACTCCCCTTCGATCACCCTTTTTACCCGTTTGAGCTGCACCTCCCGGGGAAGTCGCAGCCCCAAATAGCCGTTAAAGCGTATATTTCGCATTCCGGTAATACCCCCTTTCGTAGTACCGCCGGGTCAGCTCCGACAGCTCATTCATTTGGGTGAGTATTGGCGTCAGCTCCGCGATCCGCCGTTTCAAATGCCAAATATCCTCCGGATCCTCCGCCTGTGCCAGTTCCTGCCGCAAATACCGCAGCCGCTGCCGCAGCAAGACAGCCGCCGCTTCATAATCCTCGCTGATCTGCACCAAAGTCATCCTGCATCCCTCCCGCACCGGATACATTGGCAGGAAGGCGCATACAGCGCACCGCCGCATTTGGGGCAATATCCCGCCGGTCTCTCCGCCTGCGGATCTATGTATAAGTTGGATTCCATTGTCTGCCGCATAGGGCATCGCCTCCGCTTTCATTGGTATTTTCAGAAACTTGTCGAAAAGATATGCCTTTTCTCTGTTTTTGTTTCCAAAAGTTTCCAACCGAAATTATACTACACAGTTCGTGTAGGTTTCGTCGAAACGTGTAGCAGACAGATTTCTCCCATTTTCTCCCTGTGTTTGTGGTATGCTTTTTTCAACACAAAAAAAGAGGTGATGACGATGCTGGGTTCCCGGATCGCAGCATTGCGACGAAGCGCCGGACTGAGTCAGGCCGCATTGGCGGAGCGGCTGCGGATCAGCCCCAGTGCAGTTGGTATGTATGAGCAGGGGCGGCGGGAGCCGGCTGCGGAGATATTGGTAGCAATGGCAGATATTTTTCAGGTATCCACCGACTATCTGCTCACCGGAAACCCCCGATCTGATGTGGAGCAGCAAGTTGCCGGGCAAGCAGTCCTGCAATGTCTTGTTGAAACAGACCGGGCTTTGGCCAGACGCAGAGGCCGACCATTTTCTCGGCAGGAGCTGACCGTTCTTTTTGCCGCGCTGCTGATGGACGCTTGACGAAAAGGCATTTTATAGGGTATGATAGAAAAAAACAAAGGAGGTTGCCCTGTGGATGACCTGAAATTTATGGATGAAGCCCTGCTTCTGGCCCGGGAAGCTGCCGCAGAGGGGGAAGTGCCCGTGGGATGCGTCATCGTACGCGGCGACACCGTCGTAGGACGGGGCAGAAACCGACGGGAAACAGATAAATCTGCCCTCGCCCACGCAGAGATCGAAGCCATTGGCGATGCTTGCCGGAATTTAGGCGGCTGGCGGCTGTGGGACTGCACGCTGTATGTAACACTGGAGCCCTGTCCTATGTGTGCCGGTGCCATTCTGGGTGCCCGGATCCCCCGGGTGGTTTACGGCGCGTCAGACAAAAAATGTGGTGCCTGCGGCTCGGTTTGCAATCTGTTTTCTATGGAGTTCAACCACCATCCCCAGGTAGAGACCGGCGTCCGGCAGGAAGAAGCCGCAGCCCTTTTGCAGGAATTTTTCCAAAATCTCCGTTTGGAACTCCAGTCCCGGCCCAAATGGAAGCGCCCCGGCAGCCAGCTATAAAGCAAAAAACCTCCGTCAATTTTCGATGTTTTCTCTTTCTTTCGACAGGAGGTTTCTATGGAGCAGCAACGGCAAGTCATAAAATTGGGAGCGATCGTCATCGTTCTTGCCATATCCCTTCGCCTTTTGGGCGGAGGGATTTTGTCACCTCTGGTGGAAAATCCTCAATTTCTATCCTTCCTGATCTATTTGCAGACCGGCAGGACCGTCCGCTTTTCCCCCGCCGTACAGCCCCAGGAAACTGTTCCGCCGGTCACAACGCTGCCCCACCCTACCCTATCCACTGAACCGGAAGCTACAGTTCCCACAGAGCCACTGCTTGCGCTCCCGGTGTTTGCTCCCTCGGATCTGGAGGATATTCAGATCAAATATGGCTGCAGTTTCCGCCCGGATCTGGAAGAATTGCTGCTTTCGCCCCGCGACTGGACTTTGACCGGGGAAGAGCCCACGGTTTTGATCATCCACACCCACGCTACCGAATGCTATACGCCTTCCGCGGGGGAAGATTACGAACAGTACAACGCCTTTCGCACCTTGGATGCGGACTATAATATGGTGTCCATTGGGGCAGAGGTGGCCCGGGTGCTGACGGAGAACGGTATTTCCGTAATCCACGATACCGCCTATCACGACTATCCGTCCTACAACAGCGCCTATTCCAACGCCCGCAAAGCGATCCAGGAATATCTGGAGGAATTTCCCTCCATTCAAATGGTACTGGACATCCACCGGGACGCTTCTGCGGATCTGGACAATCAAATGACCACCACCGGCACTGTAGGCGGCCAAAAATCTGCACAACTGATGATGATCGTAGGCACCAACGCCGCCGGCAAAAGCTATCCCTGGCAGGAAAACCTGTCGCTGGCGCTGCAGATGTCGGTACTGCTGGAGCAGACAAACCCGGGACTGACCCGATATATCAGCCTGCGCTCCGAGCGGTTCAATATGGACCTTTCCACCGGCAGTCTGCTGATCGAGGTGGGTGCGGCAGGCAATTCCCACGCAGAAGCAATTCTGGCAGCAACCGCCCTTGCCCAGTCCATCCTCGCGCTCTCTCAAGGCGCAAATCCATAAAAACAAGCCGGATGCCCAAAGCATCCGGCTATTATCATTCTTTTTTATTCTACAAAATTCACAGCAAGCAACACCATCGCTACGACTGCAGCTAATGCTCCCAGGAACCACAGGCCCAAAATCGCACCGTTTTTCACGGTTTTCGCCTTCATCGGAGAGATGTCTTTCCAGCGCTTATGCAGCACCAACCCCACCGGCGGCAGCAAAAAACCCCATACTGCATAACGAAAATCATTGGTATCCGATCCGTTTGCCCTATCTTTTTCAAAGCAAACGGGGCAAGCAGCTAAATGATCCATATATTCATTTCCACATTTGGGACATTTCATTCTTTCCACCTCCGGGTTGATTCCCATATTATACCGCCCATTTTGGGATCTGTCAACCGCACCAAGCTCCGCCCAATATCTTTCGCTATATTGCCAAAACCTTTTTACTGTGATAAAATATGGATAACAACCGTAAGCGCAGAAAGGAATACAGATATGAAAATTTACTTTGTTCGCCACGGACACCCATCTTACGAATTAGACCGTCTGACCGAGCTTGGTCACAAGTAAGCTGCAGCTGCAGCAAAACGGCTGTATGGCTGCGGTATTCAGCACATTTATGCCTCCACCCACGGAAGAGCGATGGAAACCGCTCAGCACACCGCAGATCTCCTGGGTCTCGACATTTCTCCCTGCCCCTTTATGCGGGAAATCTTCTGGGGCCCCACCGGTCAGGAGTCCATTTTGGAGGGCGGCCATCCGTGGTTTGTCTCCTGGGCTCACGTAGCAGAAGGCCTGTCCCTTCTGGACCGCGATTGGCCCTTAAAGGATCCTTATTGCAAAAGTCAGATCGTTGCCTCCGTTGACCGCGTTACGCAGGAATTTGACGCGTGGCTTGCGGCCTTGGGATACGCCCGTGAGGGCGAGCATTACCGTGTAACAGGCGAGGACACCGACAAAACCGTCGCTATGTTCAGCCACGCAGGGTCTTCCTCTGCCGTTCTTTCCCACATGTTCAACATTCCCTTCCCGCAGTTTGTGGGAATGATCCCCCTTGAATTTACATCCGTTACAACCGTTACCCTTTCGGGCAAACCCGGCGAATTGATCTGCCCGAGAATGGTTGTCGGAAACGATGCGCGGCATATTGAGGGCATCTCCGGAGAAAACATAATCAGCAATTGAGTTTGCACCCAATATCTTAATCACAATTACGAAATGCGGATTTCCTATGCGAGAAAATGTGACGCAACTAACTATATCTAATGTACTGACAAGCTTTTAATCAAAAAGTTTTGTCAAGAAATTTGCCCCAAAAAAGAAGAAAGGGGCTGTCTCACTAACTAAGTGAGGCAGCCCCTTAAAAGTTTCGTCAAATAAACTCCAAGGGCATTGCAATCAGATTTTCCCGTAAATACAGCTTCTTATCATACAGGCAAATGATTGCGCCCATACCCCTCTTTTTATCAGGAACGCCATCAAGCACATCAAACGCAGATGCCATATCCGCTTTGGGAGAGGCAGACATTTTGATCTCGATAGGATACAGAACACCGTCCTCTTGAATAATCAGATCAATCTCCCCGTCAATTTCAACTTCCTCTCCGTTTTCCTTTTTGCCAAATGTATTCTCTCCTGCTTCATTGATACCAGTGCTTGGAATTTCCAACGGCTATGCTTATACACTGATTCGTACACCAGGATTCCCTGCCGTGTTTACGAGAAACAGAATACTCATCTGCAAGCAGGGATTTATTCGATGGATCAGAGCCAACGAAAACAAGAAAAAAGCCTTGAAAACATAGTGTTTTCAAGGCTTTCTTTGGCTCCCCCTGTTGGACTTGAACCAACGACCTGCGGATTAACAGTAAACTAAATTTTTCGTCCATTAACTTTATAGCGTCCATTATTACAGGTTTTCCTTAAAATAATGGACTTATTTGAAGTAATGGACGCTGTACAATTCCATTATTTTTACAGCGTCCAAAATTATTTCGGTCAGGATTTACAGTCAAAAATCCCAAAAAACACGTATTAAGGTCAAAAAGAACCAACGAATGAACCAACGGTTACAAACATAATTGTTACACGACCTTTCCCCTTTTAAGTCCTTTGCAGGCTTGCCGCTTTTATGGGATTCATCCTTTCACACAACCAAAACTTTTTCTTGATCGTAGTGTAAAGTATGGATTTCATTTTTACTCTTTAACATCTTTAATATATCAAAAGCGGCTCTCCGGTCGGAGAACCGCTTTTGAACATATTGGGGAAATTGAAGGATTTGTTGCCATGATTATTTTTCGTTATCGCTTCCATTGCAGCCGCTGCAATTGCCGGAACATCCAGAGCAGTTACCGGAGCATTTGGCGCTATCCGGGCAACCGATGCACTGAATGCCCTTTTTCTTCGATCTGTGAATATACCAAATCACAGCGCCGATAATCACGGCGACTACTGCAATGACAAGAATATCGATGGGTTTCATAAGAAATTACTTACCGCTCAAAGCGTACTCGGCAGCCAGATTCTTATTGGTCTTCTTGATCATGCCTGCGATCACAACACCGATTGCCACCACAACGGCAAGACCGATGATCGCAGCAACGATGTTCAAAGAAGCAGGAGCGGTGATCAGAGTGCCGATGGTGTAGACCAGGTAAGCAACCACATAACCGG
>CAYVSU010000011.1:0-32133 GCA_964454215.1 uncultured Oscillospiraceae bacterium
TCCGTACCCGTGAGTTTGAGCAGATGGAGTGCGAATTCTTCTGCCAGCCCGGCACTGACCTGGAGTGGTTTGCCTACTGGAAGGATTTCTGTGTCAACTGGCTGACCAGCCTGGGTATCAAGTATGAGTCCCTGCGCCTGCGGGATCACGATCCTGCCGAGCTGGCATTCTACTCCCGTGCTACCACGGATATCGAGTACCAGTTCCCCTTTGGCGGCGGCTGGGGCGAGCTGTGGGGCATTGCTGACCGTACCAACTACGACCTGGGCCGCCATCAGGAGGCCTCCGGCAAGAGTTTGGAATACTACGATCAGGAAAAGAATGAGCATTATATTCCTTATGTCATTGAGCCTTCCCTGGGCTGCGACCGTGTGGCACTGGCTTTCCTGTGCGAAGCTTATGATGAGGAAGTTGTGGGAACGGATAAGAAGGGCAATCCCGATGTTCGTACCGTACTGCACCTGCATCCGGCGCTGGCGCCTTTCAAGGCAGCTGTTCTGCCTCTGAGCAAGAAGCTGAGCCCCAAGGCAGAGGAGATCTATGCCGAACTGCGCAAGTACTTTATGGTGGACTTTGATGATGCCGGCTCTATCGGCAAGCGCTACCGCCGGGAGGACGAGATCGGTACGCCTCTGTGCATCACCGTGGACTTCCAGACCGTGGGCGACGAGAACACCCCTGCTGACGACTGCGTCACCGTCCGTGACCGGGATACGATGGAGCAGGTCAGAATCCCCATTTCCCAGCTGAAGGCATATATTGAGGAAAAGTGCTATTTCTAAAAGCATACAGCGCGCTGCCGGACCGGCGGCGCGCTTTTTCAAAAAAGCTTTGCTGTGATAAATGATTGTCTAGCGTATAAAAAAGAGTGTCATTGCGGAGAGAGAAGCTCCGACGTGGTGACCGAAGGGAATGCCAGAAGTGCAATCTCCTGTAAATTACTGCCATATGCCGCCGCAAGAGGAGACGCCAATGGGCCTAACGCCCTCGAAATGACGATCCTAAACGTAACGGTGTGCGGTAAACAATCATTTGCTATTCTGCCGTGCGGAATATACATTAAATTTCGACAGAAGCAGCCAATAAATAACCCTTGACAAATGAAGTCTTGCGTGCTATAATACCCTAGCACTTGAGGTGTGCAAGAAAATATCGCGGAGTAGAGCAGTTGGAAGCTCGTCGGGCTCATAACCCGGAGGTCGTAGGTTCGAGTCCTGCCTCCGCAACCATAAAAAGTCCTGAAATCGTAAGATTTCAGGACTTTTTCTTGCTCTTAAGAGGATGAAAAGTTGGGAGCCTGGTTTTATTGATGTTTGTGACAGCACGTCAAGCAGCACTCTGGCAAAAAACTGAAGAACCGTACATCCTATAAAAACGACTTCCGGCAACCAAACCGGCTACCGGAAGTGCAAAAAATCTTTATTTTCCTATCCGCTTGACGGGGAGAAGCTCAAGCTCCCGCTGCTTCTTCGGGAAATAAGAGGTGAACAGGATAAAACAATCAGCGAGTGCAACAAACGAGAAGCTTGCTTGCCTGTTGCATAAGCCGCCAGCACATATAGCGACCAATGTTGGTCGTATAAATGATATTACTCAGCGGGGTTGATTTCGACGTTGAACTCGCCGCCCTCTTTCACTGCGAAGCAGTAGTAGATCACACCGCTAGCAGGAATGTTAATGGAGGTAGGAGTGCCGTTTACAACGACGGACACGGGGGTATCAGCAGAAATAACGATTGCACCAAAAATGGATGCACCGGGCTCGATCTCACCGTTCTCAATCACCTTATAGTCGGTGGGGGTGCCAGCATAAGTAAAGCTCTGAAGCTGATAGTCATAGCTGGTGTTGTTGGTGACGGTCACGATACCGTTGCCGGAGGTAGCAGCGCCCTTCTCCGTGATCGTAACCTCGTACTTGCCGCCGGTCTTGACAGAGAAGCAATAGAAGGTGGTGGCTCCTGCGGGAATATTAACGGTGGTTTCAACTCCATTTACAGTTACAACAACTTCCTTGGAGCTATCGATAACGATTGCACCAAAGATGGCAGCGCCAGGCTCGATCTCACCGTTCTCAACTACCTTATAATCGGAGGGAGCACCAGCATAGGTGAAGCTCTGAATCTGATAGTCATAGGAAGTCTTGTTGTCAACGGTCACAACACCAACAGTGGGGTCAGACTCCTTGAAGAGCACCTCGATGGTGTTGTTGCCGGGAGCAACGTTGAAGCAGTAGAAGCCGCCAGCGTTTGCGGGATCAGTGATGGGAGTTTCATTGCCGTTAACAACGACCTTAACGATCTCATAACCCTCGTTTGCGGTGGGCTTCACGCAGATCAGCTTGCCCATCTCAAGCGCGCCGCCATTGGCAACGGGAACCAGGTTTGCGAAATCGCCCATAGCACAGGTCATAACAGCGAAGGTACCACCGACGGCTTCCTCCAATACTGCCGTGGAGGGGGCAAAGTCTACGCTCTCGCTCTTGGTGATGGTCTCACCGTAGGTTGCGGTAAAGCTTCTATCGCCGGTAATGGTGACCGTGGGAGGATTGGACATAATGTTGAACACCAGGCTGGCGCTGTTGTAGGTCTCCTTCATGCTGGTTACATAGCCCTTGTCGTTGGTAAGGATCTCAACGTCTGCAGCATAGCCTGCGTCTGCATTGCTGAAGTCGGACCAACCGCCGTCGGTTTTGTAACCGATGTACTCAGGCTTGTAGTTGACCTGAATGCCGCCGTTCTGGCCTGCGGAATAGGTAGGATCAACGAGGTCGTCCTCGATGAAGGTGTCTGAAAGACCAAACACCAGGAGTTCGTAGGCTTTGCTGGTGGTGTTGTATACGAGCGCGTCGAGGGTAAGACCGCCGATCTGCTCATAAGTAGCAGTCTCGAAGATCTCAGCCAGCTTGGCAGCAGCGTCAGTAACCTCTACGGCAGCAGCAGAGCTGGTCTGATAGAAGTACTTGCCGTCCTTCTGATAGAGGATCTCCTCGGTGACAACTGCAGCATCCTCAATCAGCTTATCCTGACGGGTCTTGGTGACCTTAATGTAAAGATCTTCGCCCAGGTCCATTTCAACAACTGCTGTTGCGACCACATCACGTTTAAAGCTGTCCATACCGGAAGCATCCGCACCGGGACGAACCACGTCGACCTTATAATTGGTAACGTAGGTGAGCTTTACGGTGGTGGCGACCCCGCTTTCAAAGCCTTCCATTACAGCGGCCACATCGAATACATTGCCCTGAGGACTGGTGGTAGTAGTGGCCAGAGGATCGGTAGAGGGGGCAGATTGCTTGCAGCCTGCCAATACAGAAGCGGTCAATGCAAACAATAAAACGATTGCGATGGGTTTTAACATAAACTTCTTCATTTCACGTTTCTCCTTCATTTAATTATATTCTCAAGATATTCAATGACATCAAATACCTCTTGAGCCCAGGTATACCAGGAATGATCCTTGTTGGGAATAAACTTATATTCCACGCCTAACTCGTTTTCCGTCAGAAACTGATTAAATTGCCTGGAACTGTCAATGATAAAATCACTTTCGCCTACAGACAGATAGACCTTCAGTTCCTTTCCTTTGTTCTGCAAGAATAGCTCTTGTAAGGTGCCGAATTTGGATTCATCCAGTCGATCCGGTCTGAGCGCCGGTGACAAGGCGACACACGCGGCATATTTATCAACATGGTTGAGATAGTGATACAGTGCGCCGTATCCACCCATAGATACGCCGGCGATCACAAGGGGTTTGTCTTTCGAAAGACAACTGAAATTACCGTAGAGGAAATCAAGCGCCTCTTCTTCCACCAGAGAATCGTAATTCTCTATCGGCCCTATATTTAAATACCATTTGTTCTCACCGTTGATAAAGCAAGCGGCAATCCTTTTATCCTCGCAAAGCTTTAAGATCTGGGTATTCATTTGCCAGGCTTTTTCATTATCACCGAAGCCGTGCAAGAAGATAATGAGCGGATAGGTCTCATGATTATTCTGATAATAATTTACATCCTGATTCCTTAAGCAGCCGCCCAAGTTAAGAGACGGAATAAAAACATCCATTCTGGTTCTTCTTGCTAAAGATTTTGTGTGAAAATCAACTGTTAACAGAGCCATGATTCTTCCTCTTCTTTACGGGGGATGTAGGCGATGGACGGCCCAGTCGTTACGGACAAGCCCTTGTACGTGATCTGATATTCCTCAAGATCACCGGCTGCTCTGTGGATGAGGCACTGCAGATAATACTCGGTCATCTCGTAGGCAGATCTTCTTTCCTCGTCGGTGGAAGTGCCGACAGAACCTACGTAATACGGCAGATTCTTAATCTCAGCATAGTCGATCTCGTTCTGGCAAGAACCGCCGATGGCAAAGTAAACGCCCAGGTCATTACAAATTTTCGCGGCGTTATTTCTATCGGTATCATCCTGCAGGGAAATAATAAAGTCAGCGCCCTGATTGCAAAGCTGCTTGGCAACCATACTCTGGGTATTTACGCTGGTAACAGATCCCAAAGGAAGAATGGTAACATTGTATGCCTTTGCCAAATAATCCTGAATGTAGGTAATGTACTTACCGACCTGGTCATTGATGCTGGAGGGAGCAATGATACCACACTTGATTTCATTGCCCTGCCGGTAGGAGGCCTCGTCCTCGGCGGCATTTGTGCCGTTCAATTCATACAGAGCCTTGATGTTTTCTTGTGTGGAGTTGCTTACCCATTCGGCCAATTTCTCAGCACCGTAATCAGGGCTGTCAGGATCAAAGAACGTATCGATATTGATCTTTCTTACGGTGGGATGAGATGCGTCGATGGAATCAACCGCGCTCATTTCGTCATACTCCTCCAGGGTCTGAATCGCCCAAGTGGAGATGCTCAGATGCAGAGCCGAGCCGTCGGAATTTCTCATAACCTTGCCGGTTTCAACCGCGTTAACGGCGGCGGCAAAAATCGGGGCAATGTGAGCGGAATACTTAGCCACCAAATAGGTCAAAGAACCGTTGACGAAGGCATCACGATATGTAGATGAAAAGCCACCCATTGTAGCGTTAGAAATCTTGTCACCCGAGGATAAGATGGGCGAGGAGGCAAATTCTACACCGTTACAGGTAGAAATTACTACCATAGGATGATACTGTGCGAAGGGCTTTGTATACTGAATACCCGAGTCCCAGTTCTGGTTGTTTACCATATAGATCACGGTATCTTCAGGCAAATCACAGTCGGGCTCTCTTGTTATCGTGAACTTGCGGGCATCCTTCTGTCCTTCATAACCGGTGACAGTTATGCCGTGAGCCGCGAGAGCGTCGTTCATACCCAACCACTTGCTGGTAAAGTGCTGTCCCTCATAACCGTAGTAGTTATAAAGCGCAAAGAATATTGCGTTTTTTGTACCGTCAAAGGTTTCAATGTTGGGGTTGAGTCCTGAATCCGGATCTGCCGATGCGCCGCCAAAGACGAACAGACCCTCTATACTGCTACAAGCAGTAAGAAAATGGCATGAAAACGTAAACACAAGTATGAATGCCAGTAGTTTTATGAATTTTATATTATACCTCACTCTGAACATCTCCTTTGTCGATTAACTGTAGCCTTTTCTCCTTCCAGATATATCTTCTCATCTTCACCCAGTTCAGGAATCTGTGCTTATCTACCATATAAACAAGCACTGCAAAAACGCTGAAGCCGTTGATCAGGCTGGAAACAGTAGAGGTCAGGGCGTTGTCGAAGCCGTAAGTATAGAGCAAGGTCGTTCCTATAACGGCGAGAAGCAAGCCGACGATCTGATTGCTGTATCTGGCAAGAATGCCGCCGATGAAGATAGGCAGGAAGTTCTTAAACACAGTACCGCTGGATGCAAGGTTCACATTCACGGTAATGCTGGAAGTACCGCAGGAACTCATTACCTGGTAAACAGCGATCAGCGCACCGGCGATAATAAAGCTGATGATGCAGTGAGAAATTTCGTTAATACCGGTATCCACGCAGATCTTCTGATTGTAAACCAGGGCCAGCTTGTTATAGCCGTATCTTGTGTAGCACAAGGCGGAGGCCATCACGACACAAACGATGAGCAGCAAGGGAATCAGAATGATGGGCTCCTGGAAGAAGCTGGTGGTATAGGGGCCCATTGCCAGGTTCACTGTGCCCGAAGAACCGTTGGAGGTCGCCACGACCTTTGCGATGCCCTCATAGATCAGGCACATACCGAGGGAAATGACGATGGGGGGCAGTTTGGTGGTGATCAGTACGATGGAGTGCGCAAAGCCCAATACCATACCAAACAATACACTCAGCAGTAAGAACTGGAAGATATGCTCAACGGTATCCACGCCGGGGACGATCAGGGATGCAAGCAAGCAAGCCAAAATACCGGTTGCGCCCAGAGAAAAGTCCATTCTGCCCGAGTTCAGGTTGGTGTTCAGAGCCAGGGCCGCGATCAGCGTCATAACAGCCGTTCTAAGCATAATCATAACGTTACTGAAGTTATCGAAGGGGTCGCCAATAATAAATAATCCCACGCCATTGGCATTCGACATAATGCATGCAATCACAATCATTAAGGAAGGACAGAACAGGGACCAAAATAGTTTTCTTCCGAACCTTTTTGTTTTGGGATTGCCAAGTATGGAATCATTGAATTTAACAGGACTTGTATATTTCATTGTATACTACCTCCTGACGCCAGCATCTTTGTTCTTGTATCCCACATATTTGCAAGGGAGATCAAAATGAAGATCGCACCCTTGACCATAAAGGAATAGTCGCCTACCTGGAAAGCGGGTGTGGAGATCGCGGCGAAGAACTCATCCAGGAATACGGAAAAGAACGCACCGATAATCGCACAGCTGACCTTTGATTTCGGACCGCCGCTGGTAGTCATACCGCCAAATACGATGGCGATCACGACGTTTAGACCTACCTGACCCAGAACGGTGGATGCGCCATACATACTTCCGCTCATAGAAGAAGCAAACAGGAAACCGCAAATACCGAGACCTACGCCGGAAATTGCGAAGGAAATAACACCGGCCCGCATCAGGTTGATGCCGTTAAATCTTGCGGCAACTTTATTGGAGCCAATGAACTTGTTTCTTCTGCCAACCTTGGTGTAGTTGAAGATGAACCAGCAGATCACGAAGAATACCGCAAGGAAAACAGCGAAGAACCACGCATTGGAATTCATTCCCTGATTAACGGAAATAAGGCCGCCGTAGTTATCGAGGACGGCCTCGTGCACAGCCGCGATGATGTTCATCATGGTAAGAGTCATAACCATAACAGGCAGATTCAGCATAGTTGCAAGGATGGCGTTCAGAATGCCCAACACCGCGCCCACAGCAACCGCAAGGATCAAGGCCAAAGCCAAATTGCCGGAAGCGTTGTAAGTCAAGGCCGCAACGGTGGCGCACATCAGTGACGCGTTACCCAGCGACATATCGAAGCCACCTTGGGAGTAGATGAATACCGCGCCGGTGGCGACGACCGCAACGAAAATACTGTTATTGATCACGTCGCCCAGATCGCCGGCATATCCTGTGATGCTCTTGCCAATGAAATACGCCGCGATGATCAGGATCAGCATACACAGGGGAACCAGGTTTACGTAGAAGTCTTTGTTTGTTAAAGTAGCCTTCAAATTAAAGGTCGCTTTGGTTTCAATCCACTTGTTCCTGATACTTTCGGCGGGAGAAACGATGCCGGTCACATTGTAAACCAATTTCGTATATTCCTCGTGCAGGAATACCCGCTTTAATTTCAGCTCCTTGATTTCTTCGTTATAACGGTTTTTTTCCTTGATCTTCGCTCTCTTGCAGGCGGTTTCCAGGCCAAACTTCACGTTATGAAGTTCCTTGGGGTCCAGCTCCTTGCCGTTTGCCTCTGCAAGGCCACGGGCCAGATCCTGCTCCAACTGCTCGATTGCTTTATGATGTGCCTGCTTCAAAACAGGCAGTTGCTCCTGGATGTGTTTTTTTAGCCCGGCATCCTTTTCCAGGTAAATGCCCTTGATTTCTTCGCTGAAAGATTTGACCTTTTCCTTAGTCTTTTTATCGTCACTCAGTTCGGTGAAGTCGATTACACGCTGTACTAAGGCTTGATCAAAAAACAGAAAGCTTACATTCGCATTTTGTTCCATAAGTACCCCCTTAGATCATATACTCAATGATTTGTTCCTGAGTCAGATCCTTATTACGTGTAAATTCCTTTGTAATCCGACCGTCCTTCATAATCAGAATTCTATCCGACATTCCGATCAGCTCGGGCAGCTCCTCAGAGATCATAATGATCGATTTGCCCTCAAGCTTCAGTTTATAAAACAGCTGATAAATGAACTGCTTTACGCCGATATCAACGCCGCGGGTAGGACAGTCAAGGATCAGGATCTCAGAATCGTTTGCAATCCACTTGGCAAAGGATACCTTTTGCTTATTACCGCCGGACAGTGTGTTGACCAGCTGCTCTGCGGAGTTACACTTGATCTGAAGCTCTCTTACCTGACGATCGACCAGCTTCTTTTCACTGCCCTTGGTAACAAGGAAATTGAATTTTGCGATATTGTTGATGGAGGCAATGGCAATATTATCGAAAATGGAGGTTTTCAATGCCAGAGCTTCCACATCACGGTTTTTGGAGAGGTAGCCGATCTTGCGACTCATAGCGAAGTCCTCACTTCGGACAAGCTCGTCGAGTTTTTCACCGGTATATACAAAGCCGCCTTCGATCTTGACGTTACCAAAGAGAGCCTTGCCAAGGGTATGCATACCGCACTCAGACAGGCCGCCGATACCAAGGATCTCACCCTTATGCAGTTCCAGATTGATGTGCTTCAGCTGGTTGCCCTCGATGCCGTCAACCATCTTCAAGACAACCTGATCACTGTAGGAACCGTCGTAATCAGAACGGTAATAATCGCCCTTCAACTCACGACCGATCATATGTTTCTTGATGAGGTCGGCATCAAATTCACCCTTGGCCTTGTCCAGATTGGCAACAATATTACCGTCACGCAAAACCGTCAGGGTGTCGCACTTTTCCATCAGCTCGTCCAGATCGTGAGAAATGAACAGAACCGATCTGCCCGCGTTCTTCAGTTCCTCCATCTTCTGGTAAAGAAGATTACGGCCGGTCTCGGACAATGCGGTTGTAGTTTCGTCTACAATAAAAATCTCGGGGTTCTTATTCAGACACTTGGCGATCTCAATCAGCTTTCTCTGCTGCATATCGTATGCCGCGGTGATCATTTCAGGCCGAATATCGTTTACACCGATCTTCGACAATGCATAACCTGCGTGCTTACGAAGCTTCTTACCGTTGACGAACAATCCGAATACAGCATTCAAAATGCCATTCTTTATATTTCGGATCGCCTTGTTCTCGTTGATCGCCTTTAAATCATTGCAGTGATTCAGGTAACAGTTCTTCAGGGAGTGGACATCCTTTTTGATCCAGTCCAACTTCAGGTAGGTCTGATCCCGCAAAACCTTGATCTGATGCTTATAGGCTTTCTTTGCTTCCTGAATATCGTTATCCAGTCTTCTCTTTCTGATAACTTCTTCCAGCGTTTCAGCATTCTCTTCGTATTTCTTGTGGATAGCCTCTATCTGCTGATTCAAGTCGTTAAAGGCCTTTTCCGCAAGCGCATCAAAATTGCAGATGATCTGCTCTTTCTTCTTAACGTTGCCGGCGACCAGTTGATCGTTTAGCCTGACGTACTCAGCGGACAAAGCTTTCTGCGCCTGTGCCAACAAACGCTTTCCCTCCGCGCCCGAGTTGTCGGTCAAGGATGCGGAATATGCTTGTTTCACTTTCTCGATAGAACTGATATCCAGATCAAACAAAGGCGAGAAGTCCTCGATCTTTCTGGATTCGAAGTAGTTTACACCTGCAAACTGCTTTAATTCTCCGAGAAAAATGTTTTCGGCAACGCTGATCTCGCTGATGGTACCGTTTTCCTGAACGATGATACCAATACCTCCGTTCAGGGCCTCGATCATCGAGCTGGGTTCCCAAACTTTACCATGATACCACATGGTGCCGCTTGTCTTCTGATGGATACCAGTCATAAGGGCGCTCATCGTAGATTTACCGGATCCGTTTTCACCGATAAATCCGCGGATCTCACCGGCGTAGATCTCGATATCTACGTCGTTCAATGCGATCGTCGAGCCGAACTGTTTTACAATGTGGCTGGCTTTAAAAATCGGTTGCTTCATAAATCAATACGTATGAAATGAAAGTTCATACTCCTCCTTCACGATAAAATATACGACCATTATCATTATATACTAAAATAATCCCTATTGCAATCATTATTTGTGCAAAATTGCAGATACTCTTGCTAAATATGGCGGTTTGTGCTATAATTAATTTATTAAATTTGTTCCGAAAGGGGAAAACGAAAATGAGCAACGAATCCTTGCTGCTGCAGCCCATCCAGGTGGGCAATCTGACCTTGAAAAACCGTGTTATGTTCCCGCCTCTTACCACCGGTTATGAGGAACGGGACGGCTCCATCGGCGAAAGAAGTCTTGCCTTCTATGAGCGTCTGGCCAAGGGCGGCACCGGCTTTGTCGTCATCGGCGATGTAGCTCCTGTTATGACCGCATCCCCTACCCCCAAGCTCTGCGATGACCGCCAGATCCCCGCGTTCAAGCGTCTGGCTGACACGATGCATAAATACGATTGCAAAGTCGCGCTGCAGATCTTCCACCCTGAATACGATGTGCCCGAAGTGGGCCGACTGATCCGTTTGGCGCAGATGTCCGCCAAGGAAGGTATGGATGCCAAGGCCAAGGGCGATATGGCCACGTTTGGCGCCAAGATGAAGGAGTCTCAGGAATTCGGCAAGCAGGCGCACGGCAAGATCGCCTATGATATGAAGCACTTCATTCAGGAAGTCACCCCCGCTCAGCTGGCGCAGATCAAGGGCCATATTGCCGAAGCCTCCCGCCGGGCACAGGAAGCCGGCATCGATGCCATTGAAGTCCACGGTGACCGTCTGTTGGGTTCCCTTTGCTCCCGACTGATGAACTTCCGAACCGATGAATACGGCGGCAGCTTGGAAAATCGGGTGCGCTACGCCCTGGAAGTGGTAGCAGCCATTAAGGAAGCAGCGCCCAATATGATGATTGAGTACAAGCTGCCCATCATCACAAAGAATCCCGATGGTTCCGACCGCGGCAAGGGCGGCCTGCATCCTGAGGACGCTGTGGAGTTTGCCAAGCTGCTGGAAAAAGCCGGTGTCCATATGATTCAGGTGGCACAGGCCAACCACACCGGCAATATGGCCGATACAATTCCTCCTATGGGCACCCGGGAAGACAGCTGGGTCCTGCCTGTGACCAAGGCTGTCAAGGCTGCAGTCTCTATTCCCGTTGCCACTGTCGGCAAGGTGCTGACCATAGAAAACGGCGAGGAGATCCTGAAAAACGGCGATGCCGATATCATCGCCTATGGCCGCAGCCTGGTCTGCGATCCTGACATTGCCAAGAAGGCCCAGACCGGCGAATATGTCCGCCTGTGTCTCAACTGCAACAAGGGCTGTGTGGATGCCATCCAGAACCGCCGCTACATCACCTGCGTGCTGAACGCCGAAAACGGCGAAGAAGCTACTATGTCCATCAAGCCCGGCAACGGCAAGAAGAAGGTTGTTGTGGTGGGCGGCGGCGTTGCCGGCCTGGAAGCTGCCAGAGTAGCTGCCCTCCGTGGCTACGAAGTGGATGTCTACGAGAAGGAGGCTGTTCTGGGCGGCCAGATCAATATCGCTGCTGTTCCTCCCAGAAAGGACGAGCTGCTCCGCTCCGTTGCTTACTATGAAGGTCTCCTGCCCGCTTTGGGTGTCAATATCCATCTGAACACCGAGGCAACCAAGGAAATTATGAATGCTGCTGACGCCGTCATCGTGGCGGTTGGCGCCCATAATTTCGCACTGCCTATCCCCGGTGCAAACGGTGAGAATGTGGTGTCCAGCTGGGATGTTTTGGCTGGCAAGGCCGAAGTGAAGGGCCACTGTGCTGTCATTGGCGGTGGTCTGGTGGGCACCGAAACTGCCGAATACCTGCTGGAGCAGGGCTGTGGTGTGTCTATCATCGAAATGATGGACAAGATCGCAAACGGCGAGTCCTCCACCATTCTGCCCACCATCCTGGCAGATTTCGCGGCACATGATGTGAAGCAGTTTGTGGGCACGAAGGTCAGCGCCATTGAAGAAGGTTGCGTCAAGGCCCTGCAGGGAGAGAAAGAGATCACCATCCCCTGCGATACGGTAGTTATGGCTGTTGGCTCTAAAAAGAATGTTCTGGATGTAGAGGGCGTTACCGTCCCTGTTTACTACGCAGGCGATTGCTCCGGTGAGCGTACCGGCGGTATTATGGAAGCCGTCCGCGGAGGCTACAAGACTGCAAACGAAATCTAATGGCGAAGGGCCCACATAGTGTGGGCCAAACAGAAATACGTTAAAGCTCCAAGGAAAATCCCAAATGAAAAACCGGAAGTGAATCCTCTGCAGAACGGCGTGCGTGTGGATCGCTGTTGCTGTGGGCAAATGAAGAAAACAGAATGGGAGAAAAGCGCTGCCTGTCACATCAGTTGACAGACAGCGCTTTTTTGCATACAATATAGCCACAGATGCAGGCAAAAGGGAGAGACGTTTATGGGCGGGAAGGGAAGAGAACTTAAGGAAAGCGTGGGGGATTCTATGATCTCCAAGCGTTCATTAAAGGAATTTTTCGCGATTACGGTGGGTACCGTAATCGTGGCGGTGGCAGTGTTCTTTTTTATGCTGCCAAGCCACGTATCCGTAGGCAGTGCCGCGGCGCTGGCTATGGTTTTGAGCAATTTTATCCCCCTTTCCGTGGCAACCATCACACTGATTATGAATGTGGGCCTTTTGCTCATCGGCTTCTTGCTGATCGGTCCGGAATTTGGTGTCAAAACGGTGTACTGTGCCATTTTGCTGCCGCTGACAATCGGCATTTTTGAATGGATATTCCCTGATTTTCAGTCCATTACCCAGGATCCTTTACTGGATGTGATCTGTTATATTTTGGTAGTGAGCGTGGGACTTGCCATTTTGTTCTCCCGCAACGCATCCTCCGGCGGCCTGGATATCGTGGCCAAGCTGATGAACAAATATTTTCGGATGGACCTGGGCCAGGCGATGAGCGCTTCCGGCATTGTGGTTGCCCTTTCCTCAGCCTTGTGCTACGATGCCAAAACGGTGGTCCTCTCTGTTTTGGGCACTTACTTTGGCGGTATCGTGGTGGATCATTTTATTTTCGGCCTGAATATCAAGCGGCGGGTTTGTGTGATCTCCGAGCATTTGGAGGAAATCGTGAGTTTTGTGCTTCACGAGCTCCACAGCGGCGCTACCTTAAACGAGATTATCGGTGCTTACGATCAGCGCCCCAAGCGGGAGATGATCACTATCGTGGATAAGCAGGAGTACCGCCTGCTGATGGATTACGTCCGGAAATTAGATCCCAAAGCGTTTGTTACGGTGTATTCTGTGACGGAAATGCGGTATATCCCCAAGAAATAAAAAAGTCCACCCGTCGAGGGTGGACTTTTCGTTGCCCGAAACGATAGGCTTGGGCTGCAGCGTACCGGCGCAACAAGGTGCTATGCGCCAATTTTCTGCAGGAACATAAAATTTTCTGCGGTTTTTACGGCCCCAAGGGAAAATGGGACTAGATATCCGAAAACAGTTGTGCTATACTGAGACTGCATTATGCTATAAAAATATCGATTGAAACCCGGCCTGCTTTATCCGGGGGAAGAATCACGAATTCTGTAAGGAAGGTGAGCAATTGGAAAACTATACCAAGTATCAGTTGAAGGCGTGGGAAGAACTGGCAGACCTGCTGGAGGGCAAGGATAACCTGTTCGTCATCGCCTGCAACAAGTGTTTCAAGGAATATGAAACACTGCAGGAACCTGATTGCGATGCATTCGTAAAGCTGGCAGAGGGTCTGGATAAGACTGTCACCGGCGTCGCCAGAGCGGATTTTCTCTGCAACAAGACAAAGGCCCAGAAGGGCTTGCCCGGAATGATCCCCGAGGGCACGGAGTATGTGGTGAGCATTTCCTGCGGTCTGGGCGTTCAGACCGTGGCGGATGTGGTGGATCTGCCTGCGCTGGCAGCCTGTAACTCCCTGAACTACACCGGTCATCACGGTATGGCTCTGACCAAGAAGGCCTGCGATGCCTGCGCCCAGTGTTACTTAAACATCACCGGCGGCATCTGCCCCATTGTGGACTGCTCCAAGAGTTTGGTCAACGGCCAGTGCGGCGGCGCCAAGAACGGCAAGTGCGAGGTCAGCCCCGATAAGGACTGCGCCTGGCAGAAGATCCAGGAGCGGCTGGAAGCGCAGGGCCGTTTGGATGAGCTGAAAGCACAGCCGGTCCAGGTGCGTGATTATTCCAAGATCAATTTCAAGGTCATCAATGAATATGTCAAGGCCATCCGGGAAAAGCGGCTGGAAGGCTGGTACGGCGGTGTTCATCCTGTAGAGGGCAAGGAGCCTACAGAGCACAAGGGCTTGGTTCGCTTCCCCGCGCCCAAGACGGCAGTGTTCCCCCTGTCTATGCATCTGGGCGCTCCTGCCAATGCCATTGTAGCAGTGGGAGACCACGTGGATGTGGGCCAGAAGATCGGCGAAGCCGCCGGCTTCATCTCTGCGCCCATCCATTCTTCCATCAGCGGTACGGTCGTTGCCATTGAAGACCGTCCTCACGCCACCCGCGGCACCTGCCTCAGCATCGTGGTGGAAAATGACGAAAAGTACACGCTCCACGAGTCAGTCAAGCCCAATAAGCCTTTGGATGAACTGACCCCCGCTGAGATCATTGAGATCGTCAAAAACGCGGGTATCGTTGGTATGGGCGGCGCAGGCTTCCCCACCTATGTAAAACTGAATCCCGGCAAGCCCATCGATGCTGTGCTGGTCAATGCCTGTGAGTGCGAGCCGATGCTCACCGCTGACCACAGAGTGCTGCTGGAATATGCCGATGATATCATCTTCGGTCTGCAGGCTGAGATGAAGACGGTGTCTGCTCCCAAGGGCATCATCGTCATTGAGGAGAATAAGCCCGACGCCATCGCTCTGCTCAGAGAAAAAGCGGCCGGTATTGAGGGTATTGAGGTTCTGGAAGTGGCTACCCAGTACCCCCAGGGCGGCGAAAAAATGCTCATCAAGCGGGCTATGGGTCGCAGTGTGCCTTCCGGCAAGCTGCCGGCAGATGTGGGTGCCTGCGTCAGCAACGTTTCCACGGTGAAGGCGATCGCCGATGTCCTTAAGACCGGTATGCCGCTGATCGAGCGTGTTACCACCGTCACCGGCAAGTACATCCCGGAGCCCAAGAACTTTATCGTAAAAATAGGCACACCTGCTTCCGAGCTGGTGAATGCCTGCGGCGGCGTTTCCTCTGAAGAAGCACTGATCAAGGCCGGCGGCCCTATGATGGGCTTCCCCCAGAGTACTCTGGACACCCCCATTATGAAGGGCTCCAACGGCATCATCGCAATTGATAACGATGAGACAGAGGCCGTTGAATGCATCAAGTGCGGCCGCTGCGTAGATGTATGTCCTATGGAACTGAAGCCGCTGCACTACGCCAAGTTTGTAAACGACCCGGAGAAGCTGAAAGAGCTGAACATTATGGACTGTATGGAATGCAGATGCTGTGAATACATCTGTTCCTCCAAGATCCCGCTGGTCACCCTGATCAAGATGGGCAAAAACGCTGTAAGGGGGATGAAGTAAGATGCTGATCACCGAACTGAAACGGAAAGAGACCATCCTTTCCTATGCAAGCGGCAAGGTGTTTGTCCTCAACTGCCACGGCTGTAAGGAGATCTATTTCCCCGAGCACGAGGCTGATGCACTGCAGAAGGAACTGGCAGAAGCCGGCAAAGTTACCGGGATTCTCACCACCGATTATATTTGCAACATCGAAAACCTGCCCCTGCGGCTGAAAAAGCACGCCGCCGCCATCGAAGAGGCGGATGCTGTTTTGGTGTTCTCCTGCGGCGTTGGCGTTCAGACTGTGGCCGAATTCCTGCCCGGCAAAAAAATCTTTGCCTGCTGCGATACTTACCGGCTCCCCGGCTTCCAGGGGGTTACCCCTCTGGAGCACGATTGCCACCAGTGTGGCGAGTGCTACCTGAACCTCACCGGCGGCATCTGCCCCCTGACGGCCTGCTCCAAGAGCCTGGTAAACGGCCAGTGCGGCGGTGCCAAGAACGGCAAGTGCGAGGTAGATCCCAATATGGACTGCGGTTGGGAACGGATCTACAGGAAGCTGGAAAAGCTGGGCAAGCTGGATATCCTCAAGTGCCCTGTTCAGGTGCGTAACTACGCTACCGACGACGATGTGAAATAAAAAGGAGTAATAAACGATGAGAATTACTGAATTGTTTGATAACGGTCAGTTTGTTGTTACCGCCGAAGTTGGCCCTCCCAAGGGTATCAATGCCAGCCACGTAGTGGAAGAGGCAAAGGAATATCTCTCCGGCATCACTGCCGTGAACGTGACCGATAACCAGTCCAGCGTTATGCGTATGGGCAGCTTGCCTGCCTGCGTGATGCTGAAAAACGCCGGTCTGACTCCCATTCTGCAGCTGACCTGCCGCGACCGCAACCGGATCGCACTGCAGTCTGAGCTGCTGGGTGCCGCTGCTCTGGGCATCGACAACATCCTGTGCCTCACCGGCGACCACACCAAGATGGGAGACCACAAGGGCGCAAAGCCCGTATTCGACCTGGACTCCGTTTCTCTGCTGCATACCGTTTGTCAGTTGGAGAAGGGTGTGGACCTGGGCGGCAACCCTCTGGTGGGCGAAGCTCCCAAGTTTGCCAAGGGCGCAGTTGTGTCCCCCTGCTCTGACTCTGTGGATGCACAGCTTGCCAAAATGGAGCGCAAGGTTATGGCCGGTGCGGAATATTTCCAGACTCAGGCTGTGTTTGATTCCGAGAAGTTCATTTCCTTTATGGAGAAAGCAAAGCAGTTTGGCAAGCCGGTGCAGCTGGGCGTGATCATTCCCAAGTCTGCCGGTATGGCCAAGTTTATGAACAACAATGTTGCCGGCGTTCACGTACCCCAGTGGATGATCGACGAGCTGGCCGCCGACAAGGAAAAGGCCAAGGCCGGCATCACCGGTGTTGAACTGGCAGCAAAGGTCATTAAGGAATGCCGTCCCTATTGCCAGGGCCTGCATATTATGGCGCTGGGCTGGGAAGCCAAGGTTCCCGAGCTGCTGAAGATGGCCGGTATCTAAAAACTACATAAAAAAAGACCGCCGAAAGGCGGTCTTTTTTGATAGTGATGGCAGGGGACACGTCCCTTACGGTATCGCCACAAGGGCTACACGGAATCCCGATCTGTCGCTTTATTCTACGGTGATGAGGGTGTATTTCCGGCTGCCGCAGCCCAGTGCCGCGGCGGCTTTCGATCCGCTCTATGAGGTGGGGTTTTCCGGGCGCAGGAAGTTCCGGTTCCCCTTTTCTCCGGAGTGCACCTTGACGGCAACATTGCCGGGCAGGGGCTTGTTTGCCAGCTTTACCAATTCCAAAACCTTCTCGGGGGTGATAATGGGGGAAAAATAGACGTTCGGTTGCATAAACGCACCTCCTGCAAAATGCCCTGATTGTAGTATACGTCTGCCTGCGAAAAAAGCAATGCAAAATCCCCTGAAAGCCGGTTGTGTGTTGACGCAGCGGCAGACAGTTTGCTATAATGAAAAAAACAATTGCGGATGCAGGAGGAAAATCTATGCGATATATCGGAATCGACCTGGGAACATCCACAGTAAAACTGCTGCTGATGGACGAAACCGGAAAAATATACGGCTCTGTTACCCGGGAATATCCGCTGGAATTCCCGCAGCCGGGCTGGAGCCAGCAGAATCCTGCCGATTGGTGGAACGCAGTGACTGACGGTATGAGGGCACTGCTTGCAGGCACGGATGTTGCTGAAATTGCCGGCATTGGCGTGGCGGGACAGATGCAGGGCTTGGTGATCCTGGACGAAAATGACGAAGTGATCCGCCCGGTGATCCTTTGGAACGACGGCAGGACCGCGGCACAGGTGGACTATCTGAATCGCATCATTGGTAAAGAAAAGCTGGCGTCGTGGACGGCAAATATTGCTTTCGCCGGGTTTACCGCCCCTAAGCTTTTGTGGCTCCGGGAGAATGAGCCGGAAAATTTCCGAAAGATCCGGAAGATTATGCTGCCGAAGGATTATATAAACTTCAAGCTCACCGGTGTGCATTCCACGGACTACTCGGATGCATCCGGCACCCTTTTGCTGGACGTGGAGCATAAGTGCTGGAGCCGGGAGATGCTGGAGATCTGCGGGATCTCTGAAAGTCTTCTGCCCAAATTGCGGGAAAGCTACCAGTGTATCGGTCATCTTCTGCCGGAAACGGCAAAGCTGTTGGGCCTTCCTGAAACGGTTAAGGTCTGTGCCGGTGCAGGCGACAATGAGGCAGCGGCAGTGGGAACCGGTGTCATCGGCGAGGGGGGCTGCAACATCAGTCTGGGAACTTCCGGGACGGTGTTTACCACCTCGGAGCATTTTATAGTGGACAAAACCAATTCCATCCACGCCCACGTTCACGCAGACGGCAGCTTCCATCTGCTGGGAGCGATCCTCTCTGCTGCCAGCTGCAACAAGTGGCTGATGGACGAGATTTTCAAAACCGCTGATTATCCGGCAGAGCAAGCCGCTATCTCTGAGAATATGCTGGGAGAGAACCGGGTGTTTTTCCTGCCGTACCTGATGGGTGAGCGCAGCCCCATCAACGATACCAATGCCCGTGGAACGTTTATCGGTATGGGTATGGATACCACACGGGCGGATATGACGCAGGCGGTACTGGAGGGTGTTGCTTTTGCGATCCGGGATTGCGTGGAGGTGGTCCGGGGGCAGGGAATCGTGCCCTCGGCTTCCAAGATCTGCGGCGGCGGCGCGAAAAGCCTGTTGTGGAAGCGGATCCTGGCCAATGTGTTGAATATGGAGCTGGAGTCCCCGGCTTCGGAGCAGGGCCCCAGTATGGGTGGCGCAATGCTGGCAATGGTGGCTTGCGGAGAATATGCAACGGTCCGGGACGCGGTAGAGGCCATTGTGTTGGTGGCATCAACGGTAAAACCGGAACCGGTTTTGGTGGAAAAATACCAGCGGCAGTATGAAAAATACCGGCAGATCTATCCCGCCGTGAAGAATCTCTTTCCGAAACTGCAATAAATATCTTGTATTTTCCGGCGATGGCTGATAAAATGATATCGTACATAAAAAACAACCGGACAGAGCCTCTGCCCGGATTATGAAAGGAGCAAATTTTTATGAACAAAACAAAATTGGGCATTTCCGCCGGTTTGATGGCTGCCATTCTTTGGCTGTTGGGCCTGTATGGCGGCTATGTGATCGTGGGTGTGGCAGTTGGTTACATTTTGCTGGCGGAAGATAATTCCTGGCTGAAAAAGCAGGCGCTGCGGACGGTTGGCTTGATGCTGCTGTTCTCCCTGCTGAGCACCGTTCTGAACCTGGTTCCCAACATTCTGAGCCTGGTTTACGAGGTGGCCAATCTGTTTAACAAGTATCCCAACTTTAGCAAGGTCCACCAGGTGTTCAGTGTGCTGAGTAGTGTATTGTCTGTGGTGAAGACCTGGCTGTTCGTCCTCCTGGGCGTGATGATCCTGTTTGGCAAGAACTTCAAGGTCCCCGTTTTGGACTCTCTGATCGACAAGTTGGTGTAAAAATGCTTACATACCCCTCCGGACGTAACGGAGGGGTATGCTTTTTTGCGGAAAAATGCAGGCTGTCTTGTAACCGGCGGCGGGATTTGTTATAATGAAAAAAACAAAGAGCGGGTGAGAGGAATGATAATTCTGATATTGCTGATCGCTTTTGGCGCATCGGTGATCGGCGCGGTCTGCGGCATCGGCGGCGGTGTGATCATCAAACCGGTGCTGGACGCCTTCGGCGTTGCCGGGGTAGCGGAGATCAGCTTTTTGTCCGGGTGTACGGTGCTGAGTATGTCCTGCTACAGTGTATGCCGCAGTGTGATCGCCAGGGAGAGTCTTGTGAATTTTCAGACCGGGACCCCTCTTGCTGTGGGCGCTGCCCTGGGCGGAATATTGGGAAAAAGTTTGTTTTCTGCGCTGCAGACCGTGGCTTCCCAGCCGGAAGCTGTGGGCGGTTATCAGGCGATTTGCCTGGCAGCGGTAACCGCGGCGACACTGACCTATACGCTTAACAAAGGGCGCATCCCCGCTTTGCAAATCAGAAACGGGATATTGTGTGCAGCGGTGGGTTTGGCGCTGGGCGTAATGTCCAGCTTTTTGGGCATTGGGGGCGGCCCGATCAATCTGGTGGTGCTGTATTATTTCTTCTCTATGGAAACGAAGACGGCGGCGCAAAACAGCCTTTATATCATCCTTGTCTCCCAGCTCACCAGCCTGCTGACGGCGATCCTCACTGGAAGCGTGCCGACGTTTGATCCTTTGTGGCTGGTTGTGACGGTGCTCGGCGGCATCGCCGGTGGCGTGGTAGGTAGAAAGGTGAATAAGCATCTGACGCAGACGCAGGTGGACAAGCTGTTCACAGGCCTGATTTTTGTCATCATCACCATCAGCATCTATAACGCGGTACGGTATTTGTAAATCTCAGGTTGTCACAAACAGAGCGATATACGGCAAGTTACGATTTTATGTAACCACGGATGGGGGATATTTCCTCCATCCGTTTTTTGGTTACTGCAGACCCTGCTCGTAAGCCTCGATCATCTTCTTGACCATCTGGCCGCCGACGGAGCCGGCTTCCCGGGAGGTCAGGTGACCGTTGTAGCCGTTCTGCAGGTTCACGCCAACTTCCTGTGCAGCCTGCATCTTGAACTTGTCCATAGCTTCCCGTGCCTGGGGAATATTGATCTGATTGTTGCTCTTCATAACCGTTTTCTCTCCTTTTGCTTTCTTTCGGAAATCAACACTTTCCGAAGAAAGCATTTTCTTTCCGCAAACATAGCTTTGCCCAAAAAACGGCACATATCCTTGCCAATTTCCGAAAGATGACACAATTTTTCCCAAGTTTAAGACAATGAAAAAAACAGCGGGATCTTACGGAAAAAAATTATGCATCCTGCTTGAAAAATGCCACAGCAACTGCGCCGGGACCGGCGTGGGTGCCGATCACGCTGCCGATGGTGGTATACCGAACAGTGTCCATTCCTTTGCCCCAAATGTGTTTGCTGTCTTCAATATACTTCAGTAAAAGTGCGTTGGAAAGGCCGGTGTATCCCAGCAAGACAGGCTTTGAAAAATCAATGCCTCCGGCTTTTTCAATTTCCTGCACCAGCAGGTTATTACCCATTTTGGAGCCGCGGGCTTTGCCGAGCATATGGATCTGACCATCGATCACAGAAAGAACCGGCTTGATATTGAGCACAGTGCCAGCAAACGCCACTGTTTTGGAAACACGGCCGCCTTTTTTCAGATATTCCAGGGTATCCACCAATGCAACGATAATGATCTTCTTTTTTTCTTCCTCCAATGTTTCGGCAATGGTTTTGGCATCCAGCCCTTCTCCGGCAAGCCTTAATGCCAGCTCTACCAGGATTCCGCTGCCGATTGCCACACTGCCGCTGTCCACAACGTATATGTTCTCGTAATCTGATGCGGCGATCATTGCGCTTTGATAAGTGCCTGAGAGCTTGGAGGAAAGGGTGATCACGACTGCGCCGTCGCAGGCGTTTTTCACGTTTTTAATGGCCTCTGCGAAGGCTGCCGGAGATGCCTGGCTGGTGGAGGGATGTACGTCGGTCTCCACCAGCTTTTCGTAAAAAGTGTTGTGGTTAATGGTAACGCCGTCTATGTATTCTTCGTCCCCGAAGCGGACAGTGAGGGGCACAACGCTGACCTGGTTTTTATATTCCGGCAGCAAGTCGGCTGTGGAATCCACAATGATTTTTGTGTTCATACAATTGTTCCTTTCTTTCCGATACGATCAAATCCGTAACGCAACTTGTTGATATTTCAACAACTACCGCAACAGTGTATCATATACTTGTTGAACTGTCAACAAATTTCCCAAAAGATCAGAATGATATGCCAAAAAGTGTGTTTTTTGGGGTGGAAAGCGGGTTGGATATGCTTGGTATTCAGATAAAAAAGCGTATTATGAACAGTAAAGAAACACTTTGCACACGGAGGGATCTTTATGAAAATGAAGTGGCTCACAAGGCTGAGCGTGATCGCAGTATTTGTGCTGATCCTGCTGGCAATATGCCCCAATCCGACCCGGGCAGCGGCATACCTCCCCTGTGTAAGGGGAGGTGGGCAAAATCTTTGATTTTGCCCGGAGTGGTTGTTCTCATAGTGACAATCCCTCAGTCAGCCGTTCGGCTGACAGCCCCTTTGATATTAAATTTTGCGAAAGTTTTTTCGACTTGTCTTGACAGCGGTGGTGTTTGTGCTATTATTGAATATATGTTCATAGTTTGGTAATATTTTCTCTCGCCGGATAAGCTCTGTATTTGCAGCTTACGGCGAAGGGGCATTGGGAAACGGCTTGTATCCGCAATTTGAATTAATCCTGCAGCATCATCAGCCGAATGCTGCATTCGATCAAAGGAGGAGAAAATTATGACTCTGCGCAAGAGGCTTTCGACCTGTATCCTTGTGGTGGCGGTATTGATTGCTGTGCTGCTCCTGCCTGTGGAGTCTCAGGCGGCCACATACGGATACCTTACCTACAGCATCAGCAATGGTGAGGCAACGATTACAGATTGCAGTCTATCTGCCAGCGGAGATCTTACGATCCCATCAACCTTGGATGGCTATCCGGTTACCGGAATCGGCGCCTCTGCATTTAGAGACTGTACCGGTCTGACCAGCGTCACGATTCCGGACAGTGTAACCAGCATTGGTAATCGTGCATTCGATAACTGCACCGGCTTGACGGATGTGGTGCTTTCCAAGAATCTGTCAGAAATTCCATATGGTGCCTTCTCCGGTTGCAGCGCGCTGACCAGCATTACGATTCCGGACAGTGTAACCAGCATTGGCGAATGGGCGTTCGCCAGCTGCTCCGGCTTGACCAGTATTACGATCCCGGACAGCGTTACCAGCATTGGCGAAGGTGCATTCTCTGGCTGCACCGGCTTGACGGATGTGGTGCTTTCCAAGAATCTGTCAGAAATTCCATATTATGCCTTCGCCGGTTGCAGCGCGCTGACCAGCATTACGATTCCGAACAGCGTGACCGGTATTGGTGAGCGCGTATTCTATAACTGTTCGAGCCTTACCGGAATTGTGATTTCGGACAGTGTTAGCAGCATTGGCGAGTATGCATTCTATAACTGTACCAGCCTGACCGGCGTCACGATTCCGGATAGTGTTACCAGCATTGGCAATGAGGCGTTCGGTAATTGCACAAGCCTGCGCAGCGCAACTCTGAGCAAAGGGCTCACCAGCCTTGGCGAGTATGCATTTTATAACTGCGCCAGCCTCACCGGCATTGTGATTCCGGAGGGCGTTACCGGCATTGGTGAGTACACATTCCAGAATTGCACCAGCCTGGCCGAGGCAATCTTGCCGGACAGTGTTACCGGCATTGGCAGCTATGCATTCGCAGGCTGCACCAAGCTGGCAAAGGTGGAATGGGGCAACGGCCTGACGACCCTTGGTGATTCTTCGTTTGAAGGCTGCAGCAGCTTGACAAGCATTACGCTGCCGGACAGCCTTACCACTATTGAACTTTATGCCTTCCGGCATTGTACCGGCCTTGCCAGCATTGCACTTCCTGAGGGGCTGACCAGTATCGGCGGTTCTGTCTTTGAGAACTGTTCCAGCCTGACGAGCCTTGTCATCCCGGACAGCGTTACCTCCATTGGATGGGCACCTCTGGCCGGCTGCAACAGGCTGCAATCTCTGACGATTCCCTTCGTGGGAAAGGAGCCTTATGACGGAGGAGATGATTCCGGGCATTATCCCTTTGGTTTCTTGTTTGGTGACAGCGATGAATATTACGGCGTTGCCGTTAAGCAAACCGTGTGGTATAGCAACGGTTCTTACTGGACACCTACTTTTTATATTCCGTATAGCCTGCAAACCGTTACGGTTACCGGCGGCCATATTCGCGGCAGCGCGTTTGTTAACTGTACCAATCTGGTCAATGTGGTCCTGGGCCCCGGCGTGAAATCCGTGGGTTACAGTGCATTCAGCGGCTGCACCTATTTGACCAATGTTGAGATCAGCGAAGGTACTACAGAGATTGACAGTTACGCGTTTAACGGCTGCACCAATCTGACGAATGTTACGCTCCCCAACAGCCTGACCTCTGTCGGCGAGAGTATTTTTTACAATTGCGGCAAGGTGCAGTACACTGTCTATGATAACGGCCTGTATCTGGGCAATGAGGAGAATCCGTATTTGTGCTTGGTAAAGGCGAAGGATACGACCATTACCGCCTGTGAGATCCATCCGGATGCCAAGCTGATCGGAGGAGCAGCATTTGCTTATTGCTCCAATCTGACAGAAATTGCAATTCCAAGTGGGATTGCCATCATTCCGGAAGATGCGTTTACCGGCTGCTCCGGCTTGACCAGCGTCACGCTTTCTGACAGTGTCACCAGTATTGGCGAATGGGCGTTCGCCAGCTGCTCCGGCTTGACCAGTATTACGATCCCGGGCAGCGTTACCAGCATTGGCAATTACGCGTTCTCTAACTGCACCAGCCTGACCAATGTTGTGGTTCCGGACAGCGTGAAGACCATTGGTTTTGGTGCCTTCCGATACTGCAGCAGTCTGGAAAGCATCACCCTCCCCTTTGTGGGCAGCGGCAACGGCAGCGGGCCCCACCTGGGTTACATTTTCGGCGCCAGCGATTACGATGACAACAGCAGCAATGTGCCTGCCAGCCTGAAGAGGGTAATCATTTCTGACGGCTGCACCGAAATTGGCGATTATGCATTCTATTACTGCACCGGTTTGACCAGTATTACGATTCCGGAGAGCGTTACCAGCATTGGTCAAGATGCATTCTATAACTGCACCAGCCTGACCAGCATCACGATTCCGGACAGTGTGACCAGCATTGGAAATTACGCATTCTCTAGATGCACCGGTTTGACCAGTATTACGATTCCGGACAGCGTTACCAGCATTGGTCAATATGCATTCTATAACTGCACCGGCTTGACCAGCGTTACGATTGGAGATGGTGTAACCAGTATTGGTGTATGGGCATTCTCCAGCTGCTCCAATTTGAAAAGTGTTTACATTTCCGATCTGGACGCGTGGCTGCAAATTACGTTCGTAGGCGGCGCAGCGAACCCGCTGTGCCAGGGAGGAAATCTGTACCTGAATGGGGAGCTGGTTACAGAGCTGAAGCTGAGCGATACCTGCACCAGCATTGGTGACTATGCATTCTATACCTGCACCAGCCTGACAAAGGTAGAATTCCCGGCGAGTGTCACCAAAATTGGCCAATATGCCTTCGGGAACTGTACCGGATTAACAGAAATTACCATCGGCGAGGGTGAGATCACCATTGGCGATTATGCCTTCTATGGCTGTACCAACCTTTCCAAAGCGACAGTAGGCGAGGGCGTCATCAGTGGGTACTACAACGCTTTCAACGGTTGCAGCATTCAAAAGCTGGTGATTATGGAAGGGTCCCAGACTGTGACATATGGTATGGTGTTCGGCGAAAGCACACTGACGGAAGTTGTGATTCCCGACAGCGTTACCAGCATTGGCGGTTCTGCGTTCTCCAGTTGCAGCGCGCTGACCAGCATCACGATTCCGGACAGCGTTACCAGCATTGGCGGTTCTGCGTTCTCCAGTTGCAGCGCGCTGACCAGCATCACGATTCCGGACAGTGTTACCAGTATTGGCAATTACGCATTCAGGGACTGCGCCGGCCTGACCAGCATCACGATTCCGGACAGTGTTACCAGCATTGGGGAAGGTTTGTTCCAGAGCTGCACAGGCCTGACAAGTGTTACTCTGCCTGCCGGCATTACCAGCATTGGCGACCATATGTTCTATGACTGCACCGGCTTGACCGGCTTCATCGTTCCGAATAGCGTAACCAGCATTGGTGATGATGCATTCTCTAAGTGCAGCGGTTTGACAAGCATTACCATTCCGGACAGCGTTACCAGCATTGGTCAATATGCATTCTGGGGATGCACCGGCTTGACCAGCATCACGATTCCGCAAAGCGTTACCAGCATTGATCAATATGCATTTTATTACTGCACCGGCTTGACGGATGTGGTGCTTTCCAAGAATCTGTCAGAAATTCCATATGGTGCCTTCGCCGGTTGCAGCGCGCTGACCAGCATTACGATTCCGGACAGCGTTACCAGCATTGGAAGCTACGCGTTCTCCAGCTGCTCCAATTTGGCAAGCATTACGATTCCGAACAGTGTGACCATCATTGGTAATTATGCATTCCGGTATTGCTCCAATCTGACCACCGTTGTGATTCCTGCCAGCGTGACATATATCTATAACAACGCATTTAATAGCTGCAGCAATTTGTGGCACGTGCTGTACGGGGGAACCGAGGAGCAGCGGAGCAGCACGACAATTTATTACGGAAACGACTATCTGACTAACGCTACCTGGCACTATGAAAGCGCCGGCGATGAGGTACTCGACCCGGTTAACAAGATCTGCACCGTGTGCTGCGAGCACAGCTTTACCCATTACGCGGCCAAGGAGCCGACCTGCTCCGTACCTGGCTATGAAGCCTACGATATTTGCACCCTTTGCGGCTATTCTACCTACACAGAGATACCTGCCGGCGACCATAGCTTTGCCAGCGGCGTCTGCACGGCCTGCGGTCTGACCGGCGGTACCTGCGGAACCAATCTGACCTGGGTACTGGATGACAGCGGCACGCTGACCATCTCCGGCGAGGGCGCAATGACGGACTATACCGGCGGACAAGCGCCTTGGTATGCTGACAGAGCGGCGATCCAGACGGTCATTCTGGAGTCCGGCGTGACCAGCATTGGCGCGTATGCCTTCGACAGTTGTGACAATCTGTGGCACGTGCTGTTTATGGGAACAGAGGAGCAGTGGTCTTTGCTTTCTGTCGGCAGCCATAACGAAGCGCTGACAAATGCAACGCGGCATTATAATTGCACCGGCGAAGAAATCATAGATGCGGCGAGCAAGAACTGCAAATTGTGCTGCATACACAGCGGCGTTGATTGGACCGTGGATCAGGAACCCACCTGCACGGTGCCCGGCAGCAAGCAGGGCTTCTGCGAGGACTGCGACAGAACGGTGAATGCACCGGTCCCGGTCATTGATCACAGTTACGGCGATTGGGTCGTGGATCAGGAGCCTTCTTGCATAGAGACTGGCAGCAAGCATCGGGCTTGTTCCGCCTGTGATGCGACGGAGACGGAAGATATCCCGGTTATTGACCACAGCTATGATGATCGTATCTGCACAGTGTGCGGCGCGGTCAACTGGCCCTTGAGCGGCAGCTGCGGTAATAACCTAACTTGGGTTTTGACGGAAGAGGGTGTCCTGACTATCTCCGGCACCGGTGCTATGACGGACTTTGCAAGCCGGGCGACCCCGTGGTACGATTACCGCGCATCGATTATAACAGTTATTATCGAAAACGGCGCAACGACTATTGGCAGCAATGCGTTCTCTGACTTAACGAGCTTGATCAGCATCACGGTTCCCGGTAGCGTGAATACCATTGGCGGAGATGCGTTCTCCGGCTGTACCGGTTTGAAAACGGTGGAGATCTGCTACGGTGTGCTTGAAATCGGCAATTCCGCATTTGCCGGTTGCACAAGCTTGAAAAACATTACCATTCCCGGCAGTGTGACCAGCATTGGCGATTCTGCCTTCTATTCCTGCGTCAGCCTGACCGGTATTGTGATTCCGGACAGCGTAGGATATCTTGGTATTTATGCGTTCGACAGCTGCACCAATCTGGTAAATGTGGTAATCGGCAATGGCGTGACTGCCATTCGCGGCGGAACATTCTATGGATGCCGCAGCCTGACATCCATCACGATCCCGGACAGCGTTACCAGTATTGGCAGTAAAGCGTTCTATAATTGCAGCAGTCTGGAAAGCATCACCCTTCCCTTTGTGGGCAGCGGCGACGGCAGCTATGTCCATTTGGGTTACATTTTTGGTGCATCCGATTACTTGACTAACACCAATTATGTGCCTGCCAGCTTGAAGATTGTGATCCTTTCGGACAACTGTACCAGCATTGGCAATTACGCGTTCTATGGTTGTCTCAGCTTGACCACAGTCACAATTCCGGACAGTGTGACCAGTATCGGCAGTTACGCATTCTCTTGTTGCAGCAGCCTGACTACTATCACGATTCCGGAGAGTGTTACCAGTATTGGAGTTTGCGTATTCGAGTCTTGTCTCAGTTTGACCACCATCACGATCCCCAATGGTGTTACCAGCATTGGCGGTTATGCATTTGCGGGTTGTGACGCTTTGACCACCATTACGATCCCCAACAGTGTGACCAGTATTGGCGATTATGCATTCTTTGGCTGTACTGGACTGACCGGTATTACCATTCCTGATAGTGTGATCAGCATTGGAAAGTACGCGTTCGCCGACTGCACCGTTTTGATCGAGATCATTTTCCTTGGCGAAGCACCCACCGTTGGTGAAAATGCATTCCAAAATCTGGTCGCCACAGCGAAATATCCTGCCTGCAACAAGACATGGGCAGAAGAAGTCCGGCAGAACTACGGCGGAACGCTGATATGGACAGCTTATGACAATGGCCATTCCTTCGGAGGCTGGGGCATAGATGAAGAACCGACTTGTACAGCTACAGGCAGCAAATGTCGCGGCTGTACCTACTGCAGCCTGATAGAATGCGAGGAGATCCCAGCCATCGGCCACCATTATGAAGACGGCCTTTGTGAGAATTGCGGTGCGTCGGAGAAGCTCACCGGCGTTTGCGGTGACGGGCTGACCTGGGTGTTGACACAGGATGGAACTTTGACCATCTTCGGCCAGGGAGATATGTGGGAATTTGGTCCTGACGGGGCCCCATGGTGTGATTATGGCAATTCGATCCTCAAGGTGATTATTGAAGAAGGTGTGACCAGCATTTCCGGTCTTGCATTCCACGGTTGCTATGCTCTGACTGATATAACAATGCCCGACAGTGTGACCCACATCGGCGATTTCGCATTCTGGGCCTGCTACGACCTGACCAGCATCGTGATAGGAGATGGCGTCACAAGCATTGGCAATTATGCGTTCAAGGATTGTACAAATTTGTCCAGCATTACGCTCCCGGATAATATGACAAGCATTGACGCCTATGCGTTCGCCGGTTGTTCCGGTCTGAGAAGCATTGTGATCCCGGATCGTGTAACCAATATTCATTCGTATGCATTCAAGGATTGCACGAATTTGATCAGCATTGCCATTCCGGAAAGTGTGATCTATATTGGAGACCAGGTGTTCCTGGGCTGTGACAATTTGTGGCATGTGATCTATAAGGGAACGCAGGAGCAATGGGACGAAATTCTCATTGGAGAGCAGAATGACCAGATAGAGAGTGCCAAGCGGCATGATGGCTGCGCCGGTGATGAGATCGTGGACCTGGATAACAAGGTTTGCGCTATGTGCTGTCAGCATAGCCTCGGCGAATATGTGGAAATTTTGCCCACCTGCACCGAGAGGGGATACACTTGCTACCTCTGCACCATCTGCGACCGTGCCGTCAAAGAGACCACGATCCCTGCTGCTGGACACAGCGGTGATTGGATCATAGATGAGGATTCCACCTGTACGAATCCTGGCAGCAAGCACTGTATATGCACTGCTTGTAATGAGTATGTAACCGAAGTGATTTCGGTCCTGGATCACAGCTTCACGGAATACATCAGCGACGGCAATGCCACGACAGAAGCCGATGGCACCAAGACCGCACGTTGCGACCACGGCTGCGGCGCGGTGGATACCGTTGTCGACGAAGGCAGCAAGGTCGCGGTTTCTACCATAACTTCCAATGTATATTCTGTTACGAATCTTTACATTCGAAAGATCGCCATCGGCACCACTACGACCCGGATGCTGAACTGCATTCAGGAGGGAACCTATGTTAAGATTTATGAAGGAAGCAGTGAGGTTACTGCAGAAAAAGTTGTGGGAACCGGTATGACAGTGCGCCTGATCGTTAACGGCATACAGATCCAGGAGCGAAAGATCGTGGTTACCGGCGATACCAACGGCGACGGCAAGATCACCATTACGGATCTGCTGGCAATCAAAGCCCATATTTTGAAAAAGAGTACGCTGACCGGCGCGGCCGCCCAGGCTGCGGACACCAGCAACGATGGCAACATCTCAATTACGGACTTTATCCAGATCAAGGCAAGCATCCTGGGTAAAGGTACGATCATCCCGAACTAAGGAGGAATCATTATGAAAAGAGTTCTGTATATAGCGTTGGCGATGGTACTGTGCCTTTGCCTGTTTGCGATACCTGCTATGGCAGCCGGTGCCAGTGCGAGCCTGACCGGCCCCGGCACGGTCCGGGCAGGAGACACCATCACCCTGACATTCAACCTCAACGGCAGCGGTATTTACGGCGCGCAGGGCGCTTTGTCCTATGACAGCAGCGTACTGGAGCTGAAGAGCACCAAGCAATCCATCGGTAACGGATGGGTAGTAGAGTTCAACGGCAACAGTTTCGTTGCCTATGACAACAATCTGACAAATCCCATCAATAAGAAAACAGCGCTGTTCACCGTTACCTTCAAGGTCAAGAGCAGTGTGGCGACCGGTACGGCCATAAAAGTGTCCTGCACCAATGTGGCGGCTTCCGACGGCAGTGTGGAGACTACGATCGGTACAGTGAAATACGAGACCACCGTTGCGGCCCCTATGTCTAAGGACAATGCCTTGAAAAGCCTGACGGTGAGCAATGCTGCCATCAGTCCTGCCTTCAGCGCAGGGACGACTGCTTATACCGCGGAAGTTCCTTTCGAGGTCAGCAAGCTGGACGTGAAGGCAGAGACTAACGACAGCAATGCAACGGTGAAGATCGACAGCCCGACATTGACACCCGGCGGCACAACAAAGGTGACAGTAACCGTCACAGCGGAGAATGGCGACAAAAAGACTTACACGATCTCCGTTAAGCGGGAACAGGACCCCAACTACGTGGCCAGCAGCAATAATGATCTGACCGGTATTGCGGTGGACGGTTTCCTGCTGTCTCCTGTGTTTGCTGCGGAGAATACCAGCTATGTGATCTGGCTGCCCTATGAAACGGAACGCGTGTCTGTTAGCGGTACTGCCGCGGACAGCAAGGCCAGTGTGACGGTGGAAGGCGGCGAGGCACTGACCGCCGGTGCAGACAATACCATCCGGGTGATCTGCACCGCTGAAGACGGCTCCCAGAAGATCTATACCGTCATTGCAAAGCGGGCAGCCGCTCACGGCAGCGAAGAACCGACTGAGCCGCCTACGGAGCCGACCGAGCCTCCCACAGAGCCAACACAGCCGTCTACGGAACCTCCCACGGAACCCTCCACAAATTCGACAACAGAACCGACGGAACCTTCCGTTGTCCCCACTGAGCCTCAGGAGCCCGTCGAGAAAGGGAAGGGCGGGATCTCTGCAGGGGTTCTGGTGATCGTAGCAGTTGTCTGCCTGGCTGGCGGCTTGGCTGCCGGTCTGGCGATTGGCAAAAAGAAAAGGTAAGAACCCATAAACGATAAAAAGCGCCCCCAAAGTGCAGCAGCATTTTGGGGGCGCGGTTTATACAAGAACGAAATCGCTTCGCATTGAAACCCTTGCGACGGCAGACAACAGGTGTTCTCTTTTCAGCAAAAGATTGACCAAAAGTAACGTGCGTAAGGGGTTAGAAACACAAAAAGTACAGCAATCATAGCGTCAGCTATTGCATATTATATCATAAATGCAGTTAATTAGCAAAATTTAGCTTTGCCAAGTGAAGCAGCGGCGATGCCGCTGTGAAGTATTGTGCTACGCACAATGCGAAGTTAAGTGTGCCACCCACACCCGCAGGCACTTCACAATGCGAAGCATCGCTTCACGCACCGAAGGTGCGCTTATCGTGCCGCAAGGCACACTTAGTT
>CAYVSU010000012.1:0-30811 GCA_964454215.1 uncultured Oscillospiraceae bacterium
CCCTCGGAAACGGTGTACTGCTTGCCACCGGTAACGATAACTGCTTTCATTTCTTTTTTCACCTACTTTATATTGTGTAGTCTCGCTCTAAGGGCGGGTGCTTTGGGCGCACCAACTTAAGCCCCTTCAATGCGGCTCGTCCATTTTAGCATTGGATTTTGGAAAAGTCAAGAACTTTTTCGCAACTTTTCTAAAGAATTCTCCGGAATTTTTGCCCTGGAATTGACAAAATCAACGAAGGTACAGAAAAGACGGCATTGAAAGGCAGGAAAACGGAAAAAATGAAAAAATATGAAAAAATGCTTGACAAATGACAGTAGTCATTGTATAATCCATCTTGCGCTTGGACGATTAGCTCAGCTGGCTAGAGCATCCGCTTGACGTGCGGAAGGTCATAGGTTCGAGTCCTATATCGTCCACCATAGAAAAGCATCGAAAACGAGAGTTTTCGGTGCTTTTTCTTACTTTTTGGGCGATTTTGCAGGCGGTGAAAGGTAGGGGAAATGGTTAGGTCAACAAATTGTCTGCTTATGGTATTGAATTTGTAGCAAGTGATTGATATAATCAAAGCAGGAATGAAAATTTAAAGTATTACTATATACATATTACAGGAGAAAGGCTGGAATCTGCTGTGAAGAAAACCAAATTGAGTGTCATTGCAACCCTGTGGATATTGTTGGCGTGTGTTCTGATTGCCGGTTGTGTGACATCCGGACCATCTGATCCGACAGCAAAAAAATCGTGGGAAGTATCAGAGAATGTGCGGTTGCAGCTGAAACAGGATTATGTGAAAAATATGTCTTTTACGAATCATTCCTGCACAGCGGAGGATGTTAATCTGGTTGTGATTAGCTGTGTAGACTCCGGTTATGCAGTAGTCATCGGCTGTAAATGTGGCAGCATCGATCCGGATGCATCCTGGGATGAACTCTATGACGATAGTGCTGGCGAGTTGCTGTTCTATTTGCCCAGTGGATGGTTTATTCAGTTCTGTAAAGACGGTGAATTCCGTACTTTGAATGAGGCATTTAACCTTAGATGGATCAACTATGAGCAGTTGCGTGTTATTTGGGATGATTATCATACCCAATTCCCCAAAGCACTGGAAACCTGGCAGCAGATGAACGGTGGTGCGATGGAGCCGCCAGAGCGGGATGCCAGCTGCCTGGATTACGAAGTCAATGCCGACGGTGTGACCTGTACTGTGACCGGTATGGGTGTTTGCAATGATATGGATGTAGTAATCCCGGAATATATCGATGGCTATCAAGTGACGGCGATCGGCGAGATGGCTTTCTGGAATCGCATATGGATCACAAGCGTGACTATGCCCGACAGTGTGGTCAGTATTGGAAGATCCGCTTTTGAGGATTGCGAGCAGTTGAAAAGTATCACATTCAGTGCATCCCTGGAAACCATCGGTATCTATGCGTTCAAAGGCTGCAAAGCTTTGGAAACGGTCCACCTTCCGGACAGCCTAACACTCATTGACGGTGGCGCATTCTCCGGCTGCAGCGCTTTGACGGAGGTCACGATCCCCGAACATATAACGGACATTTCTTCCGGTGTGTTTCGCAATTGTAACAAACTGACGATTCTCAACCTTCCCAGTGGCATAACGGACATCGGAGAAGGCGCGTTCGGCGGTTGCACCAGTCTCGTTGTTATTGAATTTAAGGGAACAACTGCGCAGTGGAAAGCAATCAATCAAATGAGTCCTTGGTATGAGGGTACAACGGAATGCTGCATTAATTGTAACGACGGACAAATCGTTGAGAACAACGGTTAGGGAGGATAGTTTTCCCTATCGGAGGAAATAGAAAAGAGAATTGCAATTTGTGCAGCAGTCTTTCAGCAGACTATGGAACGAGTCAAAAAAATAGGGACGCAGACAGCGTGAAATGCAAATCGGGTCCTATATCTCCTACCAAAAGAAAAAAGACCACCCGCACTGCGGTGCAGTCTTTGACAGATCGAATAAAAGCACCACCCGACCGGGTGGTGCTTTTGCTATGGGAGATTACTTTTCCTTCTTTTTGATCTTGTTGAGCTGTGCGTTCAGATCCAGCAACTGTTCCTTGGTCATATTGATGTTCATCATACCCAGCATACTGGTCAGTCGCAGGACGGTGAAGCCACCCATCATCTGCATCATACCTTCGTTCATTTCGAAGCCACCGGCGACCTTGTCACCCTTCTTGGGCATCATTTTGGCCATCATACCGGCAAAGAGCAGCTTACCCTTTAGCGTAGCCAGAACGTCGCTCATCTTGTCGTTCAGGCTGAGGTAGCCTTCCTTTTCGGTAATGTCGAACCAGTTGAGGATCGCGCCCTTTTCTTTCAGACGATAGTCTTCGTTGAAGACGTCGACCTTGTTGATGACGCTTTCGTCGCTTAAGCTACCTGCCTTGGCAACCAGATGGGTAGTGCCGACATTGGGCACATCAAAGTAGAAGAAGGGAAGACCGTTATGCTTCTGCACACCCAAAGACTTGCCGTTGGCAAAGAGCTCCACGGCTTCCTGGTTGGAGTAAACGGTGACCTTGGTCACATCCTCAACCCGGTCAACATAGCGCTTGCCGCACAGGTGGACCATAGGCTCGGGATTCAGCCATGCCTTGTAAGCATAGAAGGAATCCTTCTTGTACTTCCGGTCGAAGGTCATCAGTCCCTTGTGGTTTTGGCCGTTCTCACCGCCCTCGGCCCGGGCGTCGGCACCAAAGTCATACATATTCCACACGTGAGTTGCCCACAGGTAGGGGCGGTCGTTGATCTGCTTGATCAGCTCCTCGTGGTAGTAGGCCTGGTATTCCTCGGTGTAGTCACCCTGAACGGGTTTGGAGGTATGCCAGTTCAGAGCCTCACAGCCGTACTCGGAAATGCCGATGGGCTGATTGGGGTACTTGGCGTGGAACTTGTCAAACCAGGGGCCATTCATAGAGGTATCGCCACCGTACCAGCCAAAGTAGTGGTTGTAAGAGACGGTGTCGGGGATGCGGACGTATTCTTCGTCCATACTGCACATAGAAACAACGGCCATAGTGGTGGGACGGGTCTTGTCCATTTCGTGGCACAGATCGTTCAGAATGTGGTGGTTCTCCAGCAGGTCGGGGTCAGAAGATCCCTTCATAGTGATCTCGTTGGAAAGACCCCAAACCACGATAGAGGGGTGGTTGTAGTTCTGAATGATCAGTTCCTTCATCTGGGAAATGGTATTCTCCCGGCCGCCGGGCATATGCTGGGAAATGTAGGGAATCTCAGCCCAGATGACCTGACCGTACTCGTCGCACAGGTCGTAGAAGTACTGGTCGTGCTGATAGTGAGCAAGGCGGATGGTGGTACAGCCGACTTCGCAGATGTACTCCATATCCTCTTTGTGGTGCTCAGGAAGCAATGCGTTGCCTAAAGTCCACCGATCCTGATGACGGGAAACGCCGCGCAGAGGATAGCTTTCACCGTTCAGAATAAAGCCCTTTTCGGGGTCAATCTTGTAGGTGCGGCAGCCGAAGCGGGTGCTGATATTGTCCAGGATCTCCTTTTCCTGCACCAGGTTTACTTCCACAGTGTACAGATAGGGATCCTTCCGGCCATGCCACAGATGGACATTTTCAATGGGGATATTGACCTTGGTCTCGTCGGTGGCGATGTTGGCGACGGTGTTGCCTTCAGCATCCAGTACGGTATACTGCAGGTACTGACTTGGCTTGAAATTGGAAACATACACTTCCACTTCCACGTTGGCATTTTTGCCCTCGACCACGGGAGTGACCTTAATGCCAGGGCCGCCGTAGTAGTCCAGATCAAAATGGGACTCAGAAACGGCGATGAGGTTCACATTCCGGTACAGACCGCCGTAGAAGGTAAAGTCTGCAACCTGAGGATAAACCTTATCGTTGGGTGCGTTGTCCACAGCAATGACGACCATAGTCTTCAGACCAATGTGTTCGGTGATGTCGCAGCGCCAGGTGGAGTAGCCGCCGTCGTGGTGCATCAGATGCTTGCCGCCAACATACAGGTCGGCAGAGGAGTTGGCGCCGCACACCTCGATGTAGTAGCGATCGGCAACAGGCAGATCTTCCTTATCCAGCTCCTTGGCGTAGATGGCGGTGCCGCGGTAGTAGTCATTACCGCCGTCCTGGCCGTCCAAAGCGTTCCAGCTATGGGGCAGGGAAACAAAGTCCCACTTGGGGTCAATTGCAGAGGGAATCTCGGTGGTCTGCTTGGTAAAGGACCACTTATGATTGAGGTTTTTAATAATTCTCATGGTCAAATCTCCTTGTAGTTAGATTGCCTATTCAGTATAGCAGATGAAATGAAAAAAGAAAATAGATATTTTGTAAATTGTAGACAAAAAATCAGCATCTGCGCTAACTTTTGTTGCAGATGCTGAAAATATAGGCAATGGCTATCTGTTATTCCTCTTTGCGCTTTTCCTTTAGCGCCGCCACATTGGCATCCACTTGCTTCTTGTGCAGCGGATACCAAAACCAAAGCACCAGTGCCAGAGAGGCAAAGCCAATGGCGGGCACCAGCGTGGAAATATGAAAAATGCCGTTTTTTACAGACTCTGTTTGTGCTACGCCTTGCTGAGCGGCGTTGTTATTATAGCCAATGAGTTCCAAGAGCAAGCCGGTCAGTCCGGAGGCGGCCGCCTGTCCCAGCTTACGGGCAAAGGAGTAAAGTGCGTAAACGGATCCATCTTCCCGGCGGCCGTTCTTCAGCTCCGCGTAATCGATCACATCGGTGATCAGTGCCCAGTTGACCATTGCAAAAACGCCCAGCCCCAGCCAATTGATCAACTGCAGGAAACAGTACACCCAAACGCTCTGGGGGCGTATCAGAAAGGTGACTAAGCACACAGCCGCCGCCAGCAGGCTGGATGCCACTGATACTTCTGCTTTGCCAAAGCGAGTGGACAGGGGCTTTGCCAAAGCGCCTGCAACCACCATACCGAACATCATAAGAACGGTGGAAACACCCTGAGCGGAGGCGTTGTTATAATAATCCGGAAAAACATAGGCGCTCATATTCTGCATTGTCAGTTGTGCCAGCAGCATCAGCACGGATGCGGCAATGATAGAGATCAGCGCCCGATTTTTTACAGCGCTTCTCAGCATTTGGATCACGGAAATCTTTTCGCTGCGGTTGTCTGCGGAAGCGAATGTTACCCGTTCAGTGGTCAGCTTGTAACACAGCAGATAGCAAATGACCGCAAGCAGGGAAAAGACACCTGCGATCAGCGTCACCCGGGAACCGATCAATGTTTCCTTCACGGTGCCGTCAGAAAGGGGTACTTTTGCATAGGCAAACATAGGAAGCCCAATACCGATGACGAGTCCTGCCAGGGTGCCGCCCATCGTTCGATAGGTGGAAAGACTCTGCCGGTCGCCGGGGTCAGCGGAAATCGCTGAAGCCATAGAGCCGTAGGGAATGTTGATACCGGTGTAGCAAAAGGATCCCCAAAGCAGGTAGGTCAGTACAAAGTATATGACCCGAAAACTGTAAGAGGCATCAGAAAAACGGCTTTGATACATCAAAAAGGATGCTGCAGCTACCGGTATGGACATCCGCAAGATCCAGGGTTTGAATTTTCCTGCGGAAGTCGGGCGGCTCCGGTCACAAATGCGGCCCATAGTCACATCGGTGATGGCATCGACGAACCGGGCAAGCATCATTACAAGGCCTACAATGCCGGAGCTGATGCCCATCACATCGGTATAAAATTTCATCAAAATACTGGTGGAAAGAATAAAGGTGAAGTCGTTGCCGAAATCACCGAAGAGATACCCCAGTTTGTCGCGCATACCAAAGGGGCGTAGTTGATTGGATTTCATAGGTACCTCCGGATGTAAGGATTGGTTATACTATAGTATATCCAGTGCTTTTTTACTACCGGTAAGTTATGGATGAAAAATAGTTGCAAAATTTGGCGTGTTGGGTTAGAATAGGAAAAACAGGAGGTGAGAAAATGCCAAATTTACCCGATGATAATACCGTTCAGGCCATTGCGGACCTTTTTAAGACCTTTGGTGATCCCACCCGGGTGCGGATATTGTCTCTTTTGAAAGAGGAAATGTATGTTAATGATATTGCGCAAGCGGTGGGCGTTTCTCAAAGTGCCATTTCTCACCAACTGCGGATATTAAAGCAGATGCATCTGATCAAATTCCGCCGGGAGGGAAAAAATGCCTGGTATTCTTTGGCAGATGACCATGTCCGGACTATTTTGGAAACCGGATTGGAGCACGTTTTGGAATAATGCAATAATCCCGGGGATGCTCCCCGGGATTTATGTTTTATGCTTTTCCTGCGCTGCCGCAGTTACGGATACGGTCTTCCACGTAGGCCTGTACTTCTTTTCTGCCGGCGGCACCGTACTTTTTGGGATCGTAAACTGCAGGATCTTCCAAAACTTTGCGTACGCCGCTTGTATAAGCAATCCGCAGGTCGGTGGCATAGTTGATCTTGCAGATGCCCCGGCGGATGCATTCCCGCACGACATCGTCCGGCACACCGGAAGTGCCGTGCAGCACCAGCGGAATGCTGACGCGTTCCCGGATCTGGCTGAGCCGCTCCAGGTCCAGCTTGGGTTCGCCCGTATAAATTCCGTGGGCAGTTCCGATGGCAACAGCAAGAAAATCTACGCCTGTACGCTCTGCAAAATCCGCGGCCTGTTGCGGATCGGTGTAAATGTCCACATCGCCGTTATCCAGGCTATCCTCCTTGCCGCCCACCATACCCAACTCCGCTTCCACAGGCACATCGGCACTGTGGCAGACCTCCACTACCCGGGAAGTCAAAGCGATGTTTTCTGCGTAGGGCAGTTTGGAGCCGTCAATCATAATGGAGGTGTAGCCGCTGTGAAATGCTTCCACAGCCAGAGAAAAGCTGTTGCCGTGATCTAAATGCAGGGCAACAGGAACGCTTGCTGCTTCTGCCAGCGCCCGGACATTGGCGGCGAACAGAGCGCAGCTTGCATATTTTAAGGTAGAGGGTGTGGTCTGCAGCAGAATGGGGGAACGGCAATTTTCCGCCGCGGCAACGGCGGCCTGGGCCATCTCCATATTTTCAATATTGAATGCGCCGATGCCGTAATGGCCTTTTTGAGCATCCAGAAGGATCTGTTTGGATGTGGTAAACATAGCTGCGCAAGCCCTTTCTTTTTTACTGATGAAATAACGCCGTGAGGGCACATAAATGAATTATAGATTGCTGACGATTGCTTGTCAAGAGAGGAAAAATCGATTGACACTGTGTAAAAAAAGAGATAAAATATTATAAATCCGAAAGATTAAGGAGATTTTGTATGAAAGCTGCTGTTTTATATGCAAATGAAGATATCCGCTATGGTGAGATACCTACGCCGGAACTGAAAACAGGGGAGGTTCTTGTAAAAGTCAAGGCGGTGGGCATCTGCGGCTCGGATGTACCCCGGGTGTTGCAAAATGGAGCCCATTATTATCCCATCGTGCTGGGACACGAATTTTCCGGCGAAGTGGTTGCATTAGGTGAGGGCGTGACCGCCAACATTGCGGTGGGCGATCGGGTGGCGGGTGTACCGCTGGTACCCTGCTTCCAATGCGAAGACTGCAAAAACGGCAACTTTTCCCTATGTAAGCACTATACCTTCATCGGCTCGCGTATACAGGGTGCGTTTGCAGAGTATGTGGCAATGCCTCAACGCAATGTTGTTAAGTTTGACGCTTCCGTTCCTTATGAAACGGCTGCGTTTTTTGAGCCATCCACCGTGGCACTTCACGGATTAAATGTTGCGGGCTATCAGCCAGGCGGCCATGTGGCTGTTTTGGGCGGCGGAACAATCGGTATGTTCACCTTCCAGTGGGCAAAGTTGCTGGGCGCGGCGTCCGTGACGGTGTTTGACATCAGCCCTGAGCGACTGGCACTGGCAAAGGATCTGGGCGTTGACTATGTTGTTAATACCCTGGAAGAAAACTTTGAGGAAGAATTGAAGGAAAAATTCCCCAGAGGCTTTGATTATGTGTTTGAAACCGCCGGTCAGGCTGTGACGGAAAAGTTGGCTTTCCGGCTCTGCGGCAATCGCAAGAAGATCTGCCTTATCGGTACACCCACCCGGGAACTGGCATTCACTCCCGCGGAATTCGAACTGATCAACCGCAAGGAATTTGTGCTGACTGGCTCTTGGATGTCCTATTCCAATCCCTTCCCCGGTTTGGAATGGACGATGACTGCGGAATATTTCTCCAACGGAAAGCTGAAAATCAACGACAGCTTTATTTACAAAAAGTATCCTTTGTGCCGGGCACAGGAGGCGTTTCTGGAGTTTAAGAACCCCAGAAATGTCAAAGGCAAGATCCTGCTGGTAAATGAATGAGAGGAGCGGCACGTATGAACGGAAATCCTATGCAAGCTTTGCTGCAGAACCGGGAAAACGCCCGGGAAAAGGGCGTGTATTCCTGCTGCAGCGCCAATGAATATGTGATCCGTGCCGCTTTGCGCCGAGGTTTAGAAAAGGATACCGTGGTACTGGTGGAGGCAACAGCCAATCAGGTCAACCAAAACGGCGGCTACACAGGAATGACCCCTGCGCAGTTTTACGCATTTTTGCATAAAATCGCAGAAGAAGAAAATTTCCCGGAGGAAAAACTGCTGTGTGGCGGCGATCATTTGGGTCCACTGACCTGGCAGAACCTGCCGGAGGAGCAGGCAATGGCAAATGCCCGGGAACTGATCCGCTGCTATGTGCTGGCAGGCTTTTCCAAGATTCACATTGATACCAGCATGCGAGTAGCAGATGACGATCCTAATGCCCGTTTGAGCGATGAGACCATTGCCCGCCGGGGCGCAGAGCTTTGCCAAGTGGCAGAAGAAGCCTTTGCTGAGTACCAAACTGCCCATCCTAATGCACCCGCGCCGGTATATGTAATCGGCAGCGAAGTGCCCATTCCCGGCGGCGCCCAGGAAAACGAGGACAGCGTTGCAGTTACCACTCCAGAAGATTGCGCCGCGACCATTGCCGCTTTTCAGAATGCCTTTGCGGGGCAGGGCCTTTCAAATGTTTGGAGTCGTGTGGTGGCGGTCGTTGTCCAGCCAGGCGTGGAATTTGCTGACGAAAGCGTGATCGAGTACGACAGTACCGCCGCGGCGGAGCTGACGGCCAGTTTGGAAACCTTTGGCAGTATGGTCTTCGAGGGCCACTCCACAGATTACCAGAGTATGGATTGCCTGAAGGCGATGGTGGATGACGGAATTGCTATTTTGAAGGTGGGTCCGGCCCTGACTTTTGCCCTGCGGGAAGGCCTGTTTGCATTGGAGATGATGGAGCAGGAGCTGTGCAAGCAAAGAGAAATGGTTCTATCCAACTTCCGTTGGGTGCTGGAGCAGACGATGCTCTATGACACCGGCTATTGGAAAAAGTACTACCACGGCAATCAGCGCCAACAGTACTATAAGCGGGCCTTCAGCTTTTCTGATCGCTGCCGCTATTATCTGACAAATCCCAATGTTGTGGATGCGGCAGCCCATTTGCTGAAGAATTTGGACGGTGAATCTCTGCCGCTGGCACTGATCAGTCAGTATATGCCCCGGCAGTATACCCGGGTTCGTTCTGGAAAATTGCGCAATAACGCCACAGATCTGCTGATTGATCGCGTCGGTGATTGCATTGACGAATACCTTTACGCTGTACTACGGTGAAATACCCAAAAGGGCACGCCTGAGCGTGCCCTTTTTTGCGTCACCCAAAGGAATCCATTTGACAAACGTCCACTGCGGCAGTACAATAACGACATAAGACTACGATTGAGGTGATCCTTGTGGATAATAAGCTACAAATGGAAACATTGTGCATTCAGGCGGGTTACAGTCCCAAAAGCGGTGAGCCCCGGCAGATCCCCATTTACCAGAGTACCACATTTAAGTACGCAACTTCGGAAGATATGGGTAAGCTCTTTGATTTGGAGGCAGAGGGTTATTTCTACTCCCGTCTGCAGAATCCCACCTGTGATGCTGTTGCGGCTAAGATCGCAGCACTGGAGGGCGGCACCGCCGCTATGCTGACCTCGTCCGGTCAGGCTGCAAATTTCTTTGCTGTATTCAATATTGCAGGCAACGGCGATCACGTCGTTTCTTCCTCTGCCATTTACGGCGGCAGCTTCAATCTGTTCAGTGTGACGATGAAGAGAATGGGCGTGGAATTCACTTTTGTCAGCCCTGATGCTACGGAAGAAGAGCTGCAGGCAGCCTTTAAGCCTAATACCAAGGCGGTCTTTGGCGAGACCATCGCCAATCCCGCCCTGAATGTGCTGGATATCGAGCGGTTTGCCAAGGTGGCCCACAGAAACGGTGTGCCGCTGATCATTGACAATACCTTTGCAACTCCCATTAACTGCAGGCCTTTTGAGTGGGGTGCGGACATCGTTACCCATTCCACCACCAAGTATATGGACGGACACGCTTCTGCTGTGGGCGGCTGTATTGTGGACAGCGGCAAATTCGACTGGACGCAGCATCCCGATAAATTCCCTGGCCTTTGCACTCCGGACGACAGCTATCACGGTGTAACCTACACGGAACGATTTGGTCTTGCCGGTGCATTTATCACCAAGTGCACTGCCCAACTGATGCGTGACTTTGGCTGCTGTCAGAGTCCCCAAAGCGCATATTTGCTGAATTTGGGCCTGGAAAGCCTGCCCTTCCGAATGAAGCAGCATTGCGGAAACGCCCAGAAAATTGCAGAGTATCTGCAGAGCAATGAAAAGGTAGCCTGGGTCAAGTATTGCGGTCTTCCTGGTGACAAATACTATGAGATCGCCCAAAAATATATGCCAAAGGGCTCTTGCGGCGTAATTTCTTTCGGTTTGAAGGGTGGACGAAAGGCTGCGGAAACCTTTATGAAGCATCTGAAGCTGGGCTCCATCGAGACTCACGTGGCAGACAGCCGCACCTGTTGCCTGCACCCGGCATCCGCCACCCATCGGCAGATGACTGACGAGCAGCTGGATGCTGCCGGCGTGGGCGCGGATCTGATCCGTCTTTCCTGCGGCCTGGAAAATGCGGGAGATCTGATCGCAGACCTGAAGCAGGCCATCGAAAAGGTGTGAGCCTATGGCGGATCAGGATTCCCGCACCCGGCTGCTGCTGGGAGAGGACGGCGTCGAGAAGCTGAGAAATGCCAGGGTCATCCTGTTTGGGCTGGGCGGTGTTGGCGGTTATGCGGCGGAAGCCCTTGCCCGCAGCGGCGTCGGCCAAATGCATTTGGTGGACGATGATACCGTAAGTATCACCAATCTGAACCGCCAGATGCTGGCACTGCACTCCACGGTTGGACAGTACAAGGTGGATGTTTCTGAAAGGCGTATCCACGATATTGACCCCAATATTCAAGTGTTTACCTATAAGACCTTTTATCTTCCGGAAACAGCGCCACAGTTTGATTTTTCACAATATGACTATGTGATTGATGCCATCGATACAGTTACAGGCAAGCTGGCACTGATCCAGCAGGCAAAGCAGGCCGGTGTTCCGGTGATCAGCTGTATGGGTACTGGAAACAAGCTGGATGCTACCGCGTTTCAGGTGGCGGATATTTCCAAGACTTCCGGATGTGCTTTGGCGCGGATTATGCGAAAAGAATGTGCCAAGCGGGGCATCAAGGGTGTGAAAGTGGTCTATTCCAAGGAGTTGCCTATGGAGCCTATAGAGACCGGAGAAACCGAACCGCAACGGGAAGGGTCTTCCCGCCGATCAACCCCCGGATCTGTGGCCTTTGTTCCCGCGGTTGCAGGACTCATTATGGCAGGAGAAGTTATCAAGGATCTGGTAAGCAAATAAGCAAAGCCCGCAGAAGAACTGCGGGCTTTTTTGCGCCATTTGAACGCAATAGTTTATTCATAGATATGCAGTATAATGTGTATAATGATTTTTGAATATTAAAATTGATTATTGCTATAAATATGCATATATTCAACATTGACTTGCATTTTTAGTGCGTTTAACCATAATTTGGCAGTGTTGCATACGTGATGTTTGTGTTTTTATACACTTGACGATGCATAATATACGCGCTATAATACATCCATAAATTCACCCGGCAAGAACGGGAAAAGGAGACTTCTCATTATGAAAAAGTGGATTGCTTTGGTTTTATCTGCAATTTTGGCTTTGGGTGTGCTGCCCGGCTGCTCCAGCAGCGATGCTGGCCCCGGCAAAAACACCTATAACCTTACGACTGTTAAGGAAGGCTATCTGACGGTTGCTACTTCGCCTGATTATGCACCCTTCGAATTCTATTCTTTGGACGAAAAGGGAAATCCCACTCTGGCGGGCTTTGATATGGATTTGGCAAAGTACATCGCGGACTACCTGGATTTGACTCTGGAGATCGTACCTATGGACTTTGACGGCACCATCACCGAGTTGGGCAACAAGAAATGCGACCTTTCTATGGCCGGCTACTCTCCTGATCCTGACCGCCTGATCTATATGGACTTTACCGACGTTTACTATACCAGTGAGCAGGCTCTGGTCACAACCACTGACAAGAAGGATATTATCACTTCCACTGAGATTGCAAACGATTCCAAATATAAGATCGGTGTGCAGATCGGTTCCATCCAGGCAGAACTGGCAAAGGAATTTACTCCCAATGCGGATATCGTGGAACTGAGCAAGGTTACCGATATTATTCTGGAGCTGTCTACCGGTAAGCTGGATGCAGCTTTTATTGAGACACCTGTGGTGCAGGCTTATTCCAATACGTATAACAACCTGCAGATTGCCTGCGTCGTTCCTCAGGATGACAACGGTTCCGTTATCGGCGTATACAAGGGTAACGAAGAACTGCTGAAGTATGTCAATGAAGCCATCAACAAGTGCATCTCTGAGGGTACCTTTGCCAAGTATGTGGCCAATGCCGTGGACCTGGCTGCCGGAGAAAAGCATGAGGGTCTTCTGGACTCCGATGGCAATGTTCCTACCGGCGAATAATCCCACAAAATGAATCTTCCCCGAAGGCTTGACCGCTTTCGGGGAAGTTGTGTGCAAAGGAGAGATTGATTTGATTACAATTGCAGGCTTTGAAAAAGCCTTTCGGTATATGGACCTGTTTTGGGAGGGTATGGCTTGCACGGTCACCCTGTCTGTGCTGACGGTTTTGTTCGGTTTTGTTTTGGCACTGGCGCTGGCCAGTATGCGAATGTCTAAAATTGCCCCTCTTCGCTGGCTGGCAACAATTTATGTGGAAATATTCCGGGCAACGCCTATGCTGGTGCAGGTATTTATCGTTTACTATGTGCTGCTGGCAGATGTACCGCTGCCTTCCTTCAAGCTGTTTGGCTTTATCCGTTTTGAGAGAATGATTCCCGGCGTTATTGCGTTGGCGATGAACTCGGCAGCCTACCTCAGCGAGATCATCCGCAGCGGTATCCAGTCTATCGACGGAGGGCAGACAGAGGCAGCCCGGAGCTTGGGTATGAATCAGTGGCAGAATATGCGCTTTATCGTTCTGCCCCAGGCAATCAAGAATATTCTGCCTGCTATTGCCAACGAATTCGTTACCATCATCAAGGAATCTTCCATTTGCTATACCATTGGCGTGCAGGATATTATGTCGGCCGTTAAATCCGCGCAGATGGCGGCTTTTACCATTGCAGAGCCACTGCTGATCGCGGCAGCCATCTATTTCTGCCTGACATTCCCCACATCCAAGATCATAGCCTACTTCGAAAGGAGGATGAGCCGCGGTGACAGACGCTAAGCTGATCCAGGTCAGAAACCTGAAAAAACACTATAATAAGGGCGAACTTCACGCACTGGATGATATCAGTATCGATATCAACAAGGGTGATGTGATGGTTGTTATCGGCCCGTCCGGCTCCGGCAAATCCACCTTCCTTCGGAGCTTAAATCTGATCGAAACGCCTACGGACGGCGAGATCATTTTCCACAATATCGATATTACGAAAAAAAGCTTTATCAACAAGCAGGGGAAGAAGGAAAAGGTGGATATCAACCTGCACCGGCAGAAGATGGGTATGGTATTCCAGCATTTTAACCTGTTTCCCCATAAGACTATTTTAGAGAATATGATTCTGGCACCGGTGAAGGTGCTGAAAATGCCTAAGACTGTGGCGATGGAAAAAGCAAAGAACCTTTTGGAACGGGTCGGCCTGGCAGATCGGGCAGATGCCTATCCCATTCAGCTTTCCGGCGGTCAGAAGCAGCGGATCGCGATCGTCAGAGCGCTGATGATGGAGCCGGAAGTGATGCTCTTTGACGAGCCAACCTCCGCACTGGACCCGGAAATGGTCGGCGAAGTGCTGGACGTTATGAAGGAACTGGCCCGAGGCGGTATGACTATGGTAGTGGTTACTCACGAAATGGGGTTTGCTAAGGAAGTGGGAAACCGGGTGCTGTTTATGGATGAAGGCAAGATCCTGGAAGAGGGCACGCCTGCAGAGATATTTAATGATCCCAAGCACCCCAGATTACAGGATTTCCTATCCAAGGTGCTGTAAAAAAACGAAAACTCCCGGGCGGTCTTTGAACCGCACCGGGAGTTTTATTTGTCGAGGACAACAGCTGCGATGCGGCTGAATTCCGTAGCGTAGCCGTAGGCCTTTTGACTTGCGGTTTCGCCGGGTAAAAGCATAGCGTAGTGAACGGACATCGCTCTGCCGCCTACATAAAAACCATCGTAGGGCGTGTACTGCTTGTAGTAGACCGTTAGGCCGGGCAGGGGCGTATCCGACAGATTCTGAACCACCAAATTCCCATTTTCCGCTGTGATTCGAATGTCGGGCAGCTCCGTGGTAAAATCACCTTTCACAAAGGCTTCACACTGGCAACTGTCAAAGACTGCCGTTCCGTAAGATTTGCGGTCTCGCTCCACCACCAGCGCCCGACTTCCCGGCGGCAGGTATGCCAAATCAAAGTGCAGCGTTTCTTCATTGCGGGTCAATGTGATGGAAGCGGAAATAATACCGACCTTCCCGGGATTGTAGATCAGCAGCGCCAAAGCATCAGACACATATTCTTCCTGCGGATCTTCCGGAGTCAGGCCTTCGAAGGAGACGATGTTTGTAACAATCAGTCCTGCATTTCCCAAAACGCAGGGAAATTCGATCGCTTGTGCAGGCAACTGTGTGGTTTCTGCCGGTTGTGTGGTGGAGAAAACGGGAAGTGTGGCCGGCTCTGCCCGGACTTTTCCCCGGCTCATCCATACCAGCCCCACCAACAATACAAATACTACCCAAATGCAGGCTTTTTTCACTGCGTCTGCCCCCTTCTTTTGTCATAGCTCCATTATAAAGAATGGTTTATGACCGATTCAAGGGAAACGGCAATGTCGCAATAAAAAAACGGTGCCGGATGGGCACCGTTTTTGCAGAATTAAATATACACCACCAGAATTTCGCCAAAACTGACACTGGCATCCAAATGGATCACGCCAATGGGATCCGGATCCGGTTGTCCGTGGATGTCCATACTGGCGAAAGCGGTACTGCTGTCCGGTTCGATTCGGAAACGCTTGGGGACCCGCAGAATCAACTCGCCAAAGGAGCAGTTGGCATCAATACGGCAATTGGAAAATACGTCTTCGCAACCGGAAAGATCTATCGTCAGCTCACCAAAAGAACAGGAAATATCACCCCGCTGTAACAGGGGCAGTTCGATGCGGTGGGTGTTTTCCCCAAAGGAAAGGCTGCATTCAAAACTGTGAGTATCCGTAGTGAAGGTGCTTTTTGTCTTCTTTGCGTTATTTCCTTTATGCACCACCCGGAATTGCGGCTTCTTGGGCTTGCGAAGTGCATCCACAAGCAGGCTGAGGCCAAACAGCACAACAATAATGGGGAAGATCAGATCGTTGGACAGCTGTAGTTCCCAAATGCCCAAACTATCCACCAAAGAGTAGCCGCCAAACAAGGTGCAGCCAAGGCTGAAGAAGGAGAACCGATGGAAGACACCCTTCAGACCGTATACCAACAGGGAACTGGGCCAAAGAATGCTCCAAAAAGATACATCCCATTGCAGAATTTTGGAAACCAGGAACAAAACACCCACCAGCAACACCAAAGCAGCAAAGGTTAGCGCGCTGCGGCTGCCGGCATCCCATTTAAATTCCCAACCGCCTCTTTGAATATGTACGTCTTCATTTTCAGTTTCGTCGTTCTCGTCATCGTCCACCACGTGGGTCTGGACGGTGGCTTTATGTTCAATGCCCAACAGCGCATCGGTGGAGATGCCAAAAATCTCTGCCAGCCGTGGCAACATTGTGATATCCGGACAGGATTGGTCGTTTTCCCATTTGCTGACAGCCTGTGCTGTCACTCCCAATTTTTCTGCCAACTGATCTTGCGTCAGGCATAATTTTTTGCGGTTTTGGGCAATCCGCTTACCTAGTGTTTGATCCATAAAGGGTTACCTCCTCTTTGCTTCTGGAAACATTATGCCATAACTTCCCGAAAAAAGCTATCAATTATTCGTTTAAATGTCAATCAACGGTTGGTTGACTGTACCACAACGGCTGGTTGATTGGCTTTTTCCTTGCATTTCGGGGGAATATGCGCTATGATAAGAAAAAATGGCCGCAGGAGGCATCCTATGGAGAAGATCACCAGCTTTACTATCGATCATATTAAACTGAAACCGGGCCTGTATGTCTCCCGGAAGGACAGCGTGGGCCCCGAAACAGTTACCACCTTTGATCTGCGCCTTACCAGCCCAAACGAAGAGCCGGTGATGAATACCGCAGAAGTGCACACCATTGAGCATCTGGCGGCAACATATCTGCGCAACGAACCCAACTGGAGGGATAAGGTGCTGTATTTTGGGCCGATGGGCTGCCGCACCGGTTTTTACCTGCTGTTGACAGGAAATTATGAATCCGTGGATGTGGTGGAGTTGGTAAAAAACTGTTTTGCGTTCATTCGGGACTTCCAGGGGGATGTGCCCGGCGCAAGCGCCAAAGATTGCGGCAACTTTTTGGATATGAACCTGCCGATGGCCAATTACTGGGGCAAAAAATATGCCGCATTGCTGGAAAACATACCGGCAGACCGTTTGATCTATCCGGAGTAAGGAGAAAAATTATGAAATTAGGTATTATAGGCGCTATGGCTGTGGAAGTGGCGACCTTGAAAGAAAAAATGGAAAATATGACCGCCAAATTCTATGCAGGCTCGGTCTATTGCGAGGGTATGCTGGAAGGAATGCCTGCTGTGGTGGTCCAGTGTGGCGTGGGAAAGGTCAATGCCGCCATCTGCGCCCAAATTTTGATCAGTATCTACGGCGTGACCCATATTGTCAATACCGGTATCGCAGGCTCTTTGTGCGCGGAGCTGGACGTTGGCGACCTGGTTATCAGCCGGGATGCCATCCATCACGACTTTGACCTCAACTTTTGGGGCAGACCCATTGGCCAGGTGCCGGGTATGGATGTAACTGCTTTTCCGGCGGATGAAGCGCTGCAGGCGGCGGCATTTGCCGCGGCCGAAGCGGTCAACCCTGGGCACGCGAAAATCGGCAGAGTTGCCAGCGGCGATCAGTTCATTTGCAGCCAAGCGCAAAAAGATAAGATTATTGCGGATACCAGCGCTCTTTGCGCTGAGATGGAGGGGGCTTCCATCGCACATACAGCTTATCGCAACGGTATTCCTTTTGTGATCATCCGCGCCATTTCCGACAAGGCTGATAACAGTGCCGAGATGGACTATCCCACTTTTGAAGCAATTGCAGCTGAGCGTTGCGCTCGGGTGACGATGACCTTGGTAAATACTTTGCATCAAGCAACTTAAGGCAGGGAGAAAACAGTGAAAGTTATTATGAAGCTGACCTGCTTGCTGCTGTTACTGCTGGTGTTGACCGGCTGCAGAAGCGATACGGTTTATGTGCAGATCGGTGCAGGTGCCGCCACGACAGAAACACCCGCGCAAACCACCGAGATCACACCTTCAGATACTACGGAAGAACTGCCTGCGGGGACGGAAACGGTTGCGTCCGATGAAGATATGGTGTGGATTCCCGTTAACGGCGGACAGAAGTACCACCAAACAGCTACCTGCAGCAGTATGATAGACCCAAAACAGATCACGAAAGCGGAGGCGGAGCAACAGGGCTTTACGCCCTGCAAGCGTTGCTGTGATTGAGAACTGGGCTTGCCAAAAGGCAAGCCTTTTTCTGCTATTGACATTTCCTGCGGGAAACGTATAATTTTTGTTAGTTACTTTGAAGGGGGGCGGGGTTGTATGCCAACGGATCAAACGGGCTTAACAGAAGGCGTCATCTGGAAAAAGATGATCCTATTTGCACTGCCTGTGTTCTTGGGCAATGTGTTTCAGCAGCTATATAATACATTTGACTCCTGGTGCGTGGGTCGCTACATCGGCGATGAAGCACTGGCGGCAGTTAGCTCCTCCGGCAGCCTGATCTTTATGATGGTCAGCTTCTTTAGCGGTATCGCTATGGGTGCAGGTGTGGTGATCGCCCGCAGTTTCGGTGCAAAAGATTATGTGACGATGCACCGTGCCATTCATACCAATGTGGCATTTGGCCTGGTGGCAGGCTTGGTGTTGACAGTGTTGGGCGTGACCTTTACGCCTACGATCCTGCGCTGGATGGGAACGCCCAAGGAAGTGCTCCCCGAGTCCATTGAATACTTCCGTTTTTTTTTCTGCGGTGCGATTTTTACGGTGATGTACAATGTATTTGTTGGCATTCTGCACGCGGTGGGAGATAGCCGGCATCCGCTATATTATCTGATCTGTTCATCCCTTGTGAATGTGGTGCTGGACCTTTTGTTAGTGGGCGCTCTGGGAATGGGCGTTGGTGCTGCCGCAATGGCAACCACCATTTCCCAGGGGATCAGCGCGACGCTGTGCTGCATTCGGCTTGCGCGCTTCCAAACACCTTACCAGCTGAAGTTCAGACAGATCCGCTTCTATAGGAAAAGTATGCTGGATATTGTCCGTTTCGGTCTGCCTTCCGGTATCCAGAATTCTGTGATCGCCATTGCCAATGTGGTGGTGCAGAGCAATATCAACAGTTTTGGCAAGGAAGCGATGGCAGGCTGCGGCGCTTATTCCAAAGTGGAGGGATTTGCGTTTTTGCCCATCACTTGCTTTACCCAGGCACTTTCCACATTTGTGGGACAGAATTTGGGTGCCCGAAAGCATGACCGGGTCAGGAAAGGTGTTGTATTTGGCATTCTCTGCCCGGTGATCGCGTCAGAAGTGATCGGCGTATTGCTGTGGCTGTTTGCGCCCTATGTGATCCGCTTTTTTAACGGAGAACCGGCTGTGGTGGACTACGGAGTTCGGCACTTACGGACGATCTCCCTGTTTTACTGCCTGCTTGCTTTTTCCCACTGCATTGCGGGCATTATGCGCGGTGCGGGCAAGGCAACCGTGCCGATGGTTACGATGCTGCTGTGCTGGTGTGTACTCCGGGTCAGCTATATTACAGTGGCGGTAAAACAGGTAAACGAACTGGAAACTGTTTCCCGGGCGTATCCCATCACCTGGCTGTGCAGCAGTGTGGTTTTTTTGGTCTATTTCCTGAAAGCGGACTGGATGCACAATTTTGATCGCATTGCGGAAAAACGATCCGCAAAAGACAGTGCGTGGAAGCACAAAATGTAACGAACAAGGAGCTTTTATGAATGCAAGGAAAAAAAACGGCATTTTGGCAGGTGGCATATGCCTTGCGCTTGTGCTGATCGCGTTGGCCGTGATCCTGCTGCCTAAGATTCAGAACGGGTCTGAGGCGACCGGGGATCCGACCACCACAACGCCGATAACTACTACACCGGAGGTGACCACCACGCCGGAACTGATTGATGCTGCCGCGATGTTTGATACTGCGAAAGAAGCGTCACTGCAGGCGCAGAACTGGCTTTTGACTTATGTCACTTCCCAAAAGCGTGTTGTGAATAAAGCGGCCTATACGCAGACTGTTTCCGGAACGGCAGCCTATAGTGCCGTAGGAACGGAAGCGATGTTGGCGCGGATAGAAGAAAGCCGGGCATACGGTCAGTATTCCAACGACTATACGGAGGTGTACTGCCAGGGCGCAGCCTATGCAGAAATGGCAGATTTGGCCTTCCGCAAGGAAATGGATGCCCAGGCGTTTATGCAACGGCAGGTTCCTGCGGTATTGCTGGACAGCAGCCTTTACGGCAGCATTACCGGATGGCGGGAAGAGGAACAGGTTACGGTCCTGTTTTCGCAGCCAGCCGCGCTGGAAAACTGGATGGCGCCGGAAGGCGCGGTGCTGATCACAGCATCCGGCACTGCTACGCTGGACAGCCGGGGAAACCTTTTGACCAGCAGTTATAGTGCCGAATATTCTTTGGGAGATGTGGTTTATACATACAGCGCGCAGGTGGCGTTTTCTGCAACGCAAGAGTCGCCGGAAGCGCATATCCACTACGAAACCTACCAAAATGTGGAAGATCTGGATGTACTGAAATCTCTGCTGCAAGTGGCAGGTGAATTGTTCGGTACTTTCAACATCCGCAGTCAGGCGGTGGAGACCATCGACTGCCAGCAGATCCCTCTGATTTACAGTCAGGAAAGTAGCTACCTGCTGCAGCAAACAGCCAGAACGTTCTCAGCCAGCGCTGACTATATCTCTTCTGTTACGGACTACCGTGAGCAGGCAACCGTCCGCATTCGGTCGGACAGCTTTATTGACGGCGTGTTTACCTCTACTGTAGATGGCGGCGAGCCGGTTACGGATCCGGAAATAACCCAGCAGAAAATGCGGCAGACCGTTGAGGACGCCATTTTGTCTGCAATGATGGCACCGAACTACCTTTCCAGTGCGGTGCGGGTTGAAAATGACGATTCCTATACCATCCAAATGACTGGCAATGATGCATTTTGCGAGGATCTGATGGCAGTAATTACCGCGTTTTTGCAGGTGGACCTGGATGCGCTGGCATCGTCTTATGAAACCACTCTTGCCGGTGGATACCTGACCATCGACAAAAATACCCAGCTTCCCACCTCTATGGGAATCCACTTCCAGCGGGTGCATACCACCGCAGCCGGGGATTATACCTTAACTTACAGTATGGAGCATACCCTCCAGTTTTCTGAATAAAAAAGGTGCGGCAAACCGCACCTTTTTTATTGTGTAATGTAAATATATTCTGCGCAATGCATCCACCTAAGCACCAACTCGCTGATCAAATTGGCAATGCTGAGGCTGGCAATGGGTGCCCAAACTGTATCCGTCTTCTGGTAAGACCAACAGGCAAGCATATGCATTGGCAGCTACGCCAGATATAGATACATTTGATAAGTCATCTGGCCCCACCACTGACCCAAAAACAGCCGTGGAAACAGCAGAAGAACCAGTAGAATACGCAGGCAAAGAAAACGCCCTTGTCCGGCCGACCCATCATTGTGGGGGGGCAGCTTACGCATAGCAAATCCCTCTGTGTTTCGATACGGTGATGATACCATAATTCGACAATATTTGCAAAAAGATAGTTATTGCTTCGCCTGTTTCATAGAAAGGCTGATCCGGTGGCGATCAATATCCACCTTCAGAACCACCACATCCACAGTGTCACCCACCTTCACTGCTTCACTGGGATGGCGCAGACGGCGGTTTGAAACCTCTGAGATGTGCACCAAGCCATCCTGATGGACGCCGATGTCCACAAATACGCCGAAATCGATGACATTTCGCACGGTGCCGGTAAGTTTCATACCGGGCTTCAGATCCTTCATTTCCAGTACATCTTTGCGCAGTATGGGAGCTGGCAGCTCGTCGCGGGGGTCTCTGCCGGGCTTGGAGAGCTCCTTGGCAATGTCCACAAGGGTCATTTCGCCTGCGGCGCAGGCTGCTGCCGCGTTGGTAAGACCGTAGTTTTCCAGTTTTGCGGGGAGGTCTGCAAGATCATCGCCCCTTTTGCATCCCAGCAGGGACAGCAGTGCTCTTGCGGCATCGTAGGATTCCGGGTGAACGCCGGTGTTATCCAGAACCTCCTTGCTTTCAGGAACGCGCAGGAAGCCGGCGCATTGCTCGAATGCCTTGGGACCTAGCTTGGGCACTTTTTTCAGTTGCGCGCGGCTGGTAAAAGGACCGTTTTCCTCCCGATAAGCAACAATGTTTTTAGCAGTTGTGGCGGTGAGACCGGAAACCTGCTGCAACAGGGAACGGGAGGCGGTATTGGCATCCACGCCCACAGCGTTGACGCAGTCTTCCACCACACCATTCAGGGCAGCATCCAGTTCCTTTTGAGGACAATCGTGCTGGTACTGGCCGACGCCGATCGCTTTGGGATCGATCTTTACCAATTCTGCCAGCGGATCCTGCAGCCGCCGGGCGATGGATACTGCAGAGCGCAGATTCACATCAAATTCTGGGAATTCCTCCGCCGCCAGAGGAGATGCGGAGTAAACGGATGCGCCCGCTTCATTGACAATCATATAGCTGGCATCCGGGAAAGAGCGAAGCAGTTCTACGGTCATTGCTTCCGTTTCCCGGCTGGCGGTACCGTTACCGATAGCAATATGCCGGACAGCGTGGTGGCGCATCAATCCGGACAAAACGGTGATCGCTTCCTGTTTTTTCTTCTCGCTGAAGGTAGGATAGACAACGGATGTGGCCAGCACTCTGCCGGTTGGGTCAACAACGGCGACTTTGCAACCGTTGCGGTAGCCGGGGTCAAGGCCCATCGTAACAAAACCTTTCACCGGCGGCTGCATCAAAAGAGGCTTTAAATTCAGCGCAAAGTTGGCAATTGCGCCGGCATAAGCCTTATCCGAAAGGTCACTGCGGACTTCCCGCTGCAGCGAGGGGAAGATGAGCCGTTCATAGGCATCCTCTGCCGCGGCTTTGACGAATTGGGACACATATGCCGTAGGCTTTAGCGCAGCGCGAATGACGCAGGCCGCGCCTTCGTTTCCCGGTAGGGTGATATTGGGCTTCAGGAAACCCTCTTTTTCACCTCGGTTGATGGCCAAAATTTGATGATCCAGCAGCCGGGAAACGGATTGGGAAAAATCGTAATACAGCCGATAAACACTGTCGGTTTCCGGGTCTTCTGCGTGGCAGGTCAGCACCGCCTTGCGGTTCATCAGCTGCCGCAGGCCCTTGCGGATGTCCGCATCGTCGGAAAGATCCTCAGCAATGATGTCCGATGCTCCTTGCAGAGCGTCCTCCACAGTTTCCACACCCTTTTCAGGGTTTATATAATTCTGAGCCAAAGCTGCCGGATCCTGTCCGTCCTGGGCAAAAATGGCTGCAGCAAGGGGTTCCAGACCCTTTTCCCGGGCAATGGAGCCACGGGTGCGGCGCTTCTGCTTATAGGGGCGGTAAAGATCTTCAACTTCTGCCAAAGTGGCGGCAGTGTCGATGGCGGCGGACAGTTCCTCTGTCAGCTTGCCTTGATTTTCAATGGATTTTTTTACCTCATCCCGGCGCTGCTGCAGATTCCGCAGATAGACCAGACGGGTTTCGAGATTACGCAGCACAGTATCGTCCATAGCGCCGTGCATTTCCTTGCGGTAACGGGCAATAAAGGGAATGGTGTTGCCTTCGTCCATAAGGTCGATGACATTTTGGACATATTCCAGTTTCTGCCCCAGCTCTTGGGACAGAATTTCAGCGATAGAAAGCATAGGGTTCTCCTTTGATGTAGTATGGAAACATTGTACCACATTTTTATGAAAAAGGGAAGAAAAATCCGCCCCGGGTCGCCGGGGCGGAGCATCAGGAGTTAATTCGGTATGATTTCCATTGTGATATATGTGTAAATAACGGTATGGTCCAGTTCTCCCGTTATTTCGCGGTAAAAACTGGTAGATGTTAAATTGCCGTATTCGTCATAGGTGTGCACAAGCATCTCTACGAATTCCAATGTATTAGAATAATGTTCTTCCTTTATTACATGACCTGCTTCATCAAAATAGTTAATTTCCTTCCAGCGTAATGCACCGGATGAGCCATATTTTTGAATTGTTAAGATTGTACCTGTAGAGTCGAATTCTGCGGTAGCGGTGGTTTCCCTACGAACGGTATCACTCATATAACCAACCCAACGTCCGGTCATAACTCCGTTAGTGTCAAATTCTTGTATCGTTTTTTTCTGCAGAGTACCCTCTTCGCTGTATAAATACTGTTCAATTTCATTGCCATTGCTGTCGTAATGCGTGACGTAGTGACGCTTACCGTTTTGGTAGTATTCTGTTTTAATGGTTATATTTTTTGTGGAGTCGTAGGTATAGTCTGTTTGGTAAGTCTTTTGATAATCAAAATTTTCCGTTACCGTTTGGACAAGTCTTCCGTTATCATCGTAAATGTAATAAATTTTTTCGTAGGGTTCTCCGTTTTGCATACATTCTATGCTTTCTGACAGTTGGTTTTTGTCGTTATAGGTTCTGACAATGTATGCGCAGGGCGTACCATATTCGCTGAACATCTGCTTCATTATGCAGTTGCCATTCTCATCATAGAAATATTTCTCTTTGATAAGCTCGTCGCCTTGATTATTCTTGTAGATTACAGATGTGAGGTAACTGACGGTTATGGGTTGGGGCTCGGTGGTTACAGGTGGCTCCTCGGTAGTAGATGGTACGGTGGTGCTGTCAGGCACAGTAGTGCCAATGGGCTCCGTTGTGCCGACGGGTTCGGAGGGGTCGGTAGTGGGGGTGCTGTCTTTTTTGCCGGTAAAGGAACAACCGGCCACGATGGAAAGTACCAAAATCAGGCACAGGGCACTGATTAAGAGGTGTTTTTTCTTCTTCACGATATGATTCACCCTTTCTTTCAGCGCTTTCTTCGTTTCGTGCATAGCGGTGGCGGTTTCCAGCAAGTTGGCGGGAGTGGGGTTGGATGCCACCATATCCACCAGGGTCTTGCCGTAGGTAAGCCGCTCGCTTTCTCCCAGTTGCTGCAACACTGCCTCATCGCAGGCCAGTTCGCAGTCTCTTTTCGATGTAAATGCCGCAATCCATACCAAAGGATTGAACCAGTATACGCAAAGGCAGGCACACCGAACCAAGGACCAAATATGGTCCTTATGCCGTAGGTGAGTCAGCTCGTGAGTCAGCACATGGCGGCGGATCCGGTCGTCCTCGCAATGGGACGTTAAATACACTGTCGGCCGGAAAATCCCAAACAGACAAGGCGACGACAGTATCGGAGAAACCTTCACGGGAACGGGGCTGTCGTTACATTCGATGAGTTCAGCTGTCCGGTTCAATCTGCGTCCAAATCGGATGTTGACCGCCAGGAACCAAATGGCCATAACCCCCACACCCACCAGCCAAACTGCCTTCAGAATCTGCCCAAGGGTGGGAACAGCAATGGCGTTTTGTACTTTGGTTTCGATCTCCTGCTTTACCTCCGGCAGGAGAATGGTTTCACCCTTTTCGGGAAGGGCATTGTAAATTTCTTCAAAGGACTGATTCGGCAGTGCGGCGTCTATCTGCTCCTGCACCTCGGGAATGAAAATGACTTGTCCCTGGGACACATAGTCGCTCAGTACCGCTTCATAAATCTTTTCCCGGGTAACGCCGGAAACCGGCTCTTTCACCGCTTCTTCGATGATGCCGGTGACGGAATCCGCCTGATTAAGAACGCTAAAATTGAAGTGACCGAACTGAACAGGGATCAGCAACCGGATCGCCACCAGCAGCCACGCGCAATAAATCAGCTTTCGGCTGACTTTGTTCCGGAATAACAGCCGCAGCAGCAAAACCGCCACGATCAAGACGGAGGAGGTAATGATAATTTCTTTCATTTTGCATTCTCCTCTGCCTTTTTCAGGATGGCATACAATTCGTCAATGTCCGCCTTAGTCAGTTCCTTGTGCTGCTGCACCATCGCACTGAGCATCAGCCCAATGCTGCCCCGGTAGGCTTTATGCAGCAGAGAATCCGTTTCCTGCGCCACCACGGTATTCCGGGTGACGGCAGTATGGAAAATTTTGGTGCGGCCCTCCGTTTGAAAGCGGATTAGATCCTTTTCGATCATTCTGCGGACAATGGTGGTAACGGTGCTTTTGGACCATCCAACGGTTTTGCCCAGCTCACTGACCAGTTGCATCAGCGTCCGGGGCCTTTCCCACAAAAGTTCCATAACCAGCCATTCGCTGCGGGGAATTGCATATTGCTTTTCCATCATAATACACCTTCCTTTCAATCGGTTTATATCTGTAAGCCTATTGTATCATACAGGGCTACACTTGTCAACCTATACTGCAAAAAGAGCTGCCGCTTTTTTGCGGCAGCTCTTTGGTTATTTCTGGTATTTTCCGTTCTTGGAGATAAACTTGTTCCGGTGCGTCCACAGAATAAGCGCCAAGTACACAAAGGCGCAGAGCAGTGTGATCTTCAGACCAAGGGAGTAGGCAGCGTTGTGATACACGATGCGGATTTCGTGCTCTCCCTCTGTCAGCTCCACGCCGATCATCACATCGCCAACCAGTACGATGTCTGCTTTTTCACCGTCTACATAAACAGACCAGTTTTCTCCGTTTTGAGGAACGGAGGTATACATCAGACCGCTGCGGTTGCAGTTGATGGTGCCTTCCATACAGGTACTGGAGAAGGAAGTCAGATTCAAGGTGGAGGCGTTGAGAATGTCATAGCCCTGACGGAATATTTTATCGTTCAGAATAGCGGCCCTCAGATTGATGCGGCTGTTTTCGTTGCCCTTACAGGTGATCTTGATTTGGATCTGGTCGCCAGCCTCCACCTGGCTGATGGCAAAGGTCTGCTGCAGGGAAATGGATTCGCTGTAGAGCTGAACACCGTTTTTCCATACAGTGAAGCTGTTTTTGGCGTTCATCGTCATATCCATACACATAAAGCCGGATTTGAAGATGTCGTAAGTGTAAATAATGGTGCCGCCAGATGGGTCTGCGATATAAGTGCAGTAGCCACTGTTAGATTGGGTCGCAAGGGTTACATTGGTGGTGTCAATTGACAATGAGTTTTCGGAGACCATATCCCAAACATCACTCTTCAATCCGGTGGCGGCTTTGAACAGCTTGTTTTGGAAAACGAAGGAACTGGAGCCATATATGAATTCCAGCTCACCCAGTTCGCTTTCCGCCAGGAAGCCAAGAGGCAGGTAAGCGTTATTTTGCAGCAGACGGATGTTTCCCTGCTTGTAGATCTCGTCAAAGTAGTCATTATCGTCGGCGATTCCGTTCCGATCGATCATATAAAGCAGATTCAGGAACAGATTGGATACCGGGGAGCCGTCCTCAAAGCAGTACCGGTTATAGGTGTTTTTTGCGCTGAAGCCCAAAATGCGTGTAAATTCAGTGACTTTCACATTGGCGGAGCTGGTAAAGGTGGAAAGACCGTTGTAGTTATTCAGCGCGCCGTCATTCAGCGTTTGGGTATGGGTGGTCTCTGCCCGATAGAAAAGAGGATTGCGATAAAGACCGTCCATAATACGGATAACCGATGCGGTATCTTCCAATCCCCGGGGATAGTTGGAAATGCCGGTCATAGTGAAGTGCGTGCCGAAATTGGATACATTTACTGCCAGCTCAACTGCCATAATGGTGGCAAGCGCGATGTTGGCGTAGTTTCTGCGGGCCTTGCGGGCAGAAACGATCTTGCGGACCTTTTCTTTATCTGCATTCTCCGGGATCTGGCGTTTCCAAATGAATACAACATAAACAGCGATATATGCGGCGAAGAAAGCAAAGTTATAGGCGATAAATGTGGTGTTCCAAGCACCCTCGTAACAGAAAATGATGCCTAATGACAGCACCGCGCTGACAACGATCTGCCACAGCTTGAACCGATAGCGCATCAGATATGCCCGGTAGGCCATATACAGCATTACAAAGCTGAACAGGAAACTAAACCGGTAGGGAATCATATTGGGGAAGTGGAAACCGTGCCAAATATAGTCCAGCTGACGGATGATAAAGCTTGCCATAAAGAACAGCAGCAGGAAAACGCAGCAGATCTTTTCCCGGATCTTTACTTTCTTTGCAGTGAGGAACAAAAATGCCAGGGAAATGGTGCCGACGCCACAGTAAAGATTGGGAAGACCTTCTTTAAAGGATGTGACAAGACCGCCGTTCATATTACCTGCCACTTGCTTCATAGCATCAAAAAAGGCAGACCAGGTCTCTTTACTAACAATATTAAAGTCCAGCTTGGTGGGGAATTTGTTGACGCTGGACTGGGTGGTCTGCAGCGCTGCTAATGCCGGCAATTCCAAAACTGCCGTCATACCAATGGCAAGGATGGAGAAAAAGGCAATACGGAAAAGGTCTGCAAAAAACCGCTTGATGGATCGGCAGCAGCAGATCTGATAGCAGATGAAGCTCAGCAGCACGAAAATACAGACAAAAAATCCAATATAATAGTTGGAGAAAACAGCGAGAAACAGAGTAAAGGTGTAAAGAATGAATTTCTTATCCCGCAGCAGGGATATCATACCCAGCATCACCAGCGGCAGCAGGGCAAAGGTGTCGACCCACATAATGTTCCACTGGTAGCCCAGTGCCCAGGCGCAGAGCCCGTAGAAACTGCCAAACAGAACCAGGGACAAATCATCTTTTTTGAAGAGTCTCTTTAAAAAGATGGCAAAGAACAGACTGGCAAAACCCAGCTTGATAGGTGTTAAGAGGGTGAAGAATTCCAACAGCCAGCCCTCCGGCACGAAAACGCTCAAAAGGTTTAGCGGAGAGGCAAGATAGTAGGAAATCATACCCAGATAGTCTACGCCCATACCGACGCTCCAGCTATAGAGCAGACTGTCGCCGTTGAGAAGAGTCTGACGGAATTCCTTAAAGAAAGGATAATACTGATGATAGCAGTCAGAGTACAGGTAGGAGTAGTTGCCAAAGGGCGTACATCCGTTGAGCATCATCAGAATGAGAATCAGTGCCGCCGGAAAAAAGAAGGCGATGGCAAGATAGTTCCATTTGTATTTTTTTAGCTGCGGTAATTGCATAATGTCCCCCACGTGAAGATATTTTATTTATTTTACCACAGAATTCCTCGCAGGTAAAGAAAGGAAACAAGATTTCTTTGGAAATTTATTGCAAATGGAACGGGCGCGCTGTTGGAGAAGCAGCAAAATCCGCCCCGGTTTCCCAGGGCGGTTACTATTATATATAATGTATATTACAAAATCAGACAAATCAGCCCTGTAGCGCCTTCGTTGACGATCCGGGAAAGCGTTCCCCGGAATTTTGACCTGACGTCCTCCGGCAGACGGATGACTTTAGCGGTTAGGCCTTCCTGAATCAACTCGTAGACAGATTTTCCGAAAATATTGCTATCCCACAGTTTGTCGGAATTTTCACCAGCCAAATAGCTGATCAAATCCTGGGACTGCTGCTCGCTGCCCACCATGGGGCTGATCTCTGTGTCAATGTCTACCCGGATCATATGGATGGAAGGCGCGCCGGCCTTCAACTTGACGCCGAATGCGCCGTTTTTCCGCAGAAGCTCCGGTGTCTGGAGGGTCATTTCTTCGGCGGTGGGCATTACGATGCCGTAGCCCGTGGCTTTGACCGCAGAAAGGGCGTCGGAAATCTTGTCGTACTCTTTCTTTACCTGGGAAAGCTCAGTCAGCAGGGAGAGAAGCTGGGCATCGTTTTGAATGTGTATACCCGCCCTGCTACTGAGGATCTCATAGAACAGGCTTTCCGGGAAACTGAGAGCGCAGGAGACAGTGCCGGTGGCAAGGTCAATATCCCGGATAGAAAAATCCAGCACTTGCTCCATATCTTTTAAACCGGAAAGAGTGGTTTCCGCCTGCCCCAAAGCGCTGATTTGCTCTGCACGGGTCAGCAACGCCTCGTAAAGAGCGGCTTTTACCGGATGACCCACCTCCAGTGCGTCCATCCAACGGGGCAGGTAGACCCGCAGCTCCCGCATTGGAAATGCATAAAGAATATCCTTGAGCAAATCCTTAATATCTTCGGCAGTCAGTGCCTGGCAATCGGCAATGGCGGCGTCTACGCCATAGCGCTCCTTCAGCTCTGCTTTCACCTGTTTTGCAGCATCCGCGCCCGGCATCCGGGAGTTGACGATCACAAGGTAGGGTTTCCCGGTAGCTTGCATATCCCGAATGGCACGGTTTTCTGCTTCCAGATAATCGTTGCGAGGAATATCGGTGACGGTGCCGTCGGTGGTGACCACCAGGCCAATGGAGCAATGCTCATCCATTACCTTTTTTGTGCCAAGTTCTGCCGCTTCTGTCATAGGGATCTCGTAATCGTACCAGGGGGTGGTCACCATTCTGGGTGCGCCATCCTCCTCCGCGCCTACCGCGCCATTTACCATATAGCCTACAGAATCGATCATCCGCACCCGCAGCTTGGCGGTGCCGTCTGGAGAAACCTCTACGGCTTCCTCCGGCACAAATTTCGGTTCTGAGGTCATGATAGTCTTTCCGCTGCCGCTTTGGGGCAGCTCATCCTTTGCCCGCTCCCGACGGTAGGGATCGTCAATATTGGGGATAACCATTTCCTCCATAATCCGCTTGATCAGTGTGGATTTTCCGGTCCGAACCGGGCCTACCACTCCCAAATAAATATTACCGCCGGTCCGGGTGGCGATATCTGCGTAAATATTTTCCATAGCCAGCCTCCTCATCCGGCAGGAGAGGGCGCTCCTGCCATAGTCTTACCACAGGGTATGTCCCAGCGGGACAAAAAAGAACCGGCAGGGAGGGGTATACAGAAAAAATGAAAGTCTCTGATAGAAATAAAAAAAGAAAATTTTTGTAATTTTCTATAAAAAAGTTCTTGACAAAATACAGCAGTGGTGGTATCATAATCGAGCGCGTGTATGGGCTTACTATGCGTGCGCACTGCGATGATGCAGGAGATTGC